>JAYURX010000333.1:0-8310 GCA_043755965.1 Flavobacterium sp.
CGGTTTGGCACCACAATCTAACAAAGCAGCTTCCGCTCCATTAAATAAACCGTTTGTGATATGATCGTTCCATTCTGAAACAACAATCCCAAACCGAAAGTCTTTCGCGTTTGGGATTGTGTTTTTATCGTAATTGGATAAGTTTTTGTTTGCCGTAGCCATGATTTAAATCTGGATTTGGGATTTGGGATTTAGGATTTAGCAATAAGTAAAAATCCTTAATCCTAATTCCTGATTCCTAAATCAATTATTGAGCTAAACCAATCAAAGCATCAATACTTTGTCCTTCCGGAGCGGTCTCGTAATTATCTTTGATATCAGTGAAATATTTTAATGCATCTGCTTTATTTCCTAGAGCCAGCGCCGTTTTACCCGCTTTTAATAAAAATCTCGGTCTTGTTAAGTCATTTTTGTTAGCATCGGCAGCTTTTAGATAATACTCTAAAGCTTCTTTTTGCTTGTTTTGTTGTGCATAAGCATCACCAATTGCTCCAATTGCCATAGTGCTTAACATAATATCATCAGAGTTGAATTTCTCTAAACTGGAAATCGCTTCAGCATATTTTTTCGTATTCAAATAAGAAATTCCCGCATAGTAATTAGCTAAATTCCCAGCATCAGTTCCTGAATATTCGTCGGCGATTTGAACCACTCCAAATTTTCCTTCAGAACCTTTCAAAACTAAATTAAATAAAGAATCTGATTTTGTTCCATTAGCATCAACCGCTTTTTGAAAATTTTGTTGTGCTACAAATAATTCGCTTGCTGCTTCTTCCTGATTTGGCTCAGCAATAAATTTTTGATATAATAAATAGGAAACTGTAGCTAAAGCAACAACAGTTAGAAATCCTAATATATATTTTTGATTTTTGGCTACAAAATCCTCTGCTCTCGAAGCCGATTGATCTAAAGTATCAAATGCTTTTGCGGTGGTGCTGTCTTTTGCATCAACATTTACATCTTCAATGTAGTTATTGTCTGATTTCTCTGCTTTTGGTTTTGGTTCTTTATATCCTCTTTTGTTAAAAGTTGCCATTTATTTTAATTTAGTGTGCGCAAAAATAAAAATTAATTCATATTTAAAGGCTATTTTTATGGATATTTTTGAATAATTTGCACCACCTAAGTTTAGAGCATTAATTTTAAACAAAAACTAAATTGTTTTTAAAGCGAATTTCATTACTCAATTATAAGAATTTTTCCGAAATCGCCTTCGAATTGGATTCCAAAATCAATTGCTTCGTGGGCAAAAATGGCATTGGAAAAACAAATATCCTCGATGCTATCTATCATTTGGCAAACGGCAAAAGTTATTTCAATCCGTTGGCGGTTCAAAACATTAAACATGGAGAAGATTTCTTTGTGGTTGATGGCGAATTTGAAAAAAAAGAAAGAAGCGAGCAAATTTTGTGCAGTCTAAAAAAAGGACAAAAGAAAGTCCTTAAACGAAACGGCAAAGTGTATGAGAAATTCTCCGACCATATTGGTTTTATTCCTTTAGTCATTATTTCGCCTGCCGATAGTGATTTGATTATTGAAGGTAGCGAAACCCGCCGAAAATTTATAGATACCGTTATTTCGCAATTAGACAGTTCCTATTTGCAAAAACTTATTCAATACCAAAAAATCATCAGTCAACGCAATGCCTTGTTAAAATATTTTGCGCTGAATCATGTTTTTGAAAATGATACGTTGTCTATATATAATGAACAACTCAATGCACTTGGACAATTCATTTTTGAAAAACGAAAAAAGTTCCTAATTGATTTTATTCCGATTTTTAATAATTACCATCGTGAAATTACCAACTCTGCCGAAACGGTGCAATTGGTCTATCAAAGTGATTTGTTTGAAAAAGATACTTTGACTTTATTGGAAGAAAACATCAGCAAAGACAGAGCTTTGCATTACACTTCGGTCGGCGTTCACAAAGATGATTTGTCTTTTGAAATTGATAATTATCCAATTAAAAAGTTTGGGTCCCAAGGGCAGCAAAAGTCATTTCTTATCGCGTTGAAATTGGCGCAATTTGATTTTGTCAAAAAACAAAGTGGCGAAAAACCAATTTTACTGTTTGATGATATCTTTGATAAGCTCGATGAGTTTCGTGTGGGCAAAATAATTGAAATGGTAAACAATGAAGAATTTGGTCAGTTATTTATTTCTGATACGCATCCGGAACGAACAGAAAACATAGTAAAAACTACACATCAGACTTATAAAATTTTTAATCTTTAGTATTGCTCAAATTTGTAATTTAGCCTAAAATTTGAAATCATGCAATCAAAATTCATATCCTTATTATTATTGAGTTTTCTGTTTATAAGTTGCCATGGCCAACAATCTAAAGCTATACATACCGTTGATGTAAAATCATTTGCTGAAAAGCTAAAGAATAATGAAAGGCCACAATTATTAGACGTGAGAACTCCGGAAGAATACAGCACCGAACATATCGGCGATGCCAAAAATTTGAATTGGAAGGCTGATGATTTTGTTATTAAAGCGAAAACCTATGACAAATCAAAACCAATTTTTGTGTATTGCAAATTGGGTGGAAGAAGCGCACAAGCCGCAGATAAATTAGCTGAATTGGGTTTCAAGGAAATCTATAATCTTGATGGCGGTATCATGAAATGGAAGGCGCAAGGTAATGCTAGTACTGAATCAAATAACAGAATCATCGGAATGTGCGACCAGGAATATGGCGAGTTAGTAAAATCAAGTGATAAAGTAATGATTGATTTCAATGCCAAATGGTGTGCGCCATGTAAAAAAATGAATCCTTACATTTTAAAGTTTCAGACAGAAATGAAAGAACGGATTAAAATCGTGCAATTGGATGCGGATGAAAACAAAACAATCGTAGAACAAATGAAGTTAGACAGTTTGCCAACCATAATCGTTTATGAAAAAGGGAAAGAAGTTTGGAGAAATGTAGGATATATTTCGGAAGAGGATTTAAAAAAACATTTGTAATATGATAACCAAAGAAGCTGTCCAATTTCTTGAAGATTTAGTTGCCAATAACAACACCGAATGGATGCACGCCAACAAAAAAAGGTATGAAAACTACAAGAAAGACTATCACAATTATATCGCAGATATATTGGCAGCACTAAAGCCTTTGGACAAATCATTGGAACCATTGGAAGTTAAAAACTGTACGTTTAGAATTAATCGTGACATTCGTTTTTCAAAAGACAAATCGCCTTATAAAACAAATATGGGCGTTTGGTTTACCCAAAACAAATGCTCTAAAAACAGTCCTGGCTATTATATTCATTTTGAAAAAGGAAAATCCTTTATCGCCGGAGGCGTTTGGTGTCCCGAACCGGATGAATTAAAACGCATCAGAAAAGAAATTTCTTTTTTTTATGAAGATTTAGAAACGATTATCAATGATAAAAAATTTAAATCTGAGTTTGGAGCACTTACCCGTGATGAAAGTAATACCCTGAAAAAAGCCCCTAAGGATTTCGACCCAAGCCATCTGGCAATTGAGTTTTTGAAATTAAAAAGCTTCACAGCTTCCGAAAAAATTGATGACAAATTATTTTCAGACCCCAATTTTAGCAAAATCGTGGCGGAAAAGTTAATCGTTTTAAAGCCGATGAATGACTTTTTAACCCGGGCGTTAGAAACAGAAGAATAAGTCATTATGTCAAAAAAGAAAATTTTATTTCTTGGGGAAACCTACCGCGCTGATGCAATTACCTGGATGAACGGCCTAAAGGAATTTGGCGACTTTGAAATTGTTACCTGGGAACTTCAGACAAGCAGTAATGGCATCAACAGAATTAAACGACTTTTTGAATTAACAAAAGCTATTTTGACCATAAAAAGTATTGTCAAGAAATTCAATCCCGATATGGTCATTGCGGAGCGAACCACCAGTTATGGTTTTTTAGCTGCTATTTCGGGTTTAAAACCAATAGCCATTGCTCAACAAGGTATTACTGATTTATGGCCTCAAAATTCTCCGCTATATATTTTCAAAAAAAGACTTCAAAATTACTCCTTTGAAAAAGCCGATTTAATTCATGCCTGGGGAAATACTATGGCAGAACATATGAGGGAAAGCAATGTAAATATGGATAAGGTAATGATTTTGCCTAAAGGAATTAATTTAGATTTTTTTCATTTTAATGTTGCTCCAGATAATAGCGTGATAAATGCCGTTGTCACACGCGCCTTGGAACCCGAATACAGACATGATTTGATTTTGAAAGCATTTTCAATTATTAAAAAACGTAACATACCTTTTAAACTGAACATTATTGGTGACGGAACAGAATTGAAAAAATTAAAATCTTTGGCAAAAGAATTAAAAATAAAAGATGAAGTTGATTTTACCGGAAGAATCAAAAATAATGACATTCCAAAGTTTTTACAAAGAGCTAATTTTTATATCAGCACACCCACAACCGAAGGTGTTTCTTCCTCTCTTTTTGAAGCTATGGCATGCGGTTGTTTACCTATTGTAAGTGATTTACCCGGAAATAGAAGCTGGATACAACAAAAAGTAAACGGAATCCTTGTTACTATCGAAAATGAGTTTAATTTAGCCGAGGAAATTGAGTGGGCATTTCATAACAATGATTTTACAAAAAAAGCGATAACCAATAATCGAAAATTTGTAGAGGAAAATGCCAACTACAAAATTAATATGAAAAAAATTGCATTAACTTATCACGATTTAATTAAGAATAAGTCGACTACTGTATAGATTATGTGTGGTATCAATGGGATTTTCCATCTAAATTTTAAACAAGTTGATCAAAATCAACTGATAAAAATGCGCGACGTTCTGGAGCATCGCGGTCCGGATGATAAGGGCATTTATATCAACAATAATATTGGTTTTGGCCACAGACGTTTGTCAATTATTGATACTTCATCCGCCGGACATCAACCCTTTTTTTCCGATGATGGAAGATATGTGATTGTATTCAACGGGGAGATTTATAATTATCAATCGTTTTATCCTGAATTAAAAAGCAAAGGAATCACACTGAAATCAGGTTCTGACACCGAAGTTTTATTAAAGCTTTATGAATTGTATGGCATGGAAATGCTGCACAAACTGAACGGTATGTTTGCTTTTGCTATTTGGGACACACAAGAAAAAAAGTTGACACTATGTCGTGACAGAATGGGTGTAAAACCATTATACTACTGCATTTATCAAAACACTTTATATTTTGCCTCTGAGCAAAAAGCACTCTTCACAGCCGGTGTTCCGTTAGAAGTTTCTGAAAATGGCATGGAAGAATATTTCTTTAACCGATTTGTGGCTGGAGAAAATACGTTGTTTGCACACGTAAAAAAGATTTTGCCAGGACATTACATGACTATTGATGAAGAAGGAAAAAACCAGACTACGAGATGGTGGAATTTAAAAGAACAAATTCAAAATCATGCTCAAATTCTGAATCCGAAAAAATGGTTTGAAGAAACGTTCTTCGAATCGGTGAAACTGCGGATGGTTAGTGATGTTGCTGTTGGTGTTTTGTTAAGTGGCGGATTGGATTCCTGTTCGATATTGTCTTCATTGCATGAGCAAAAATTCGAAAAAATTGAAACCTTCAACATCAGCTTTTCCGAAGAGGAACACAATGAATATCATTTGGCAAAAAGAATAACAGAGGAATATGGATATACTTTCAATAATACCAAACTTGAAAATGACAGCCTGTACCAAAGCCTTATTGAAACATCTTATTTCCAGGATGAACCTTTAATGCATCTAAACGAACCACATTTATTCGCTATTGCCAAATTGGCTAAGCCAAAAGTAAAAGTGCTACTTTCGGGTGAAGGCGCCGATGAATTAATGGGTGGTTATGTTCGATACAAAGCACTAAAAAATCCCTCTTTATTAATAGTAATTTCACAGCTTAGTAAGTTTGAAACCTTTAATAAAAGACCGCGATACGATAAATTATTCCGCTATTCAAAAATCAATAATGATTCTGATTTGGTGATATACAACGGTTCCAATGTGTATCCTGATGACATCAATGCGTTTTACGGAAATAAACAAAAACCTGTAAATGAATACCGGTATCAAATCTTAAAGGAAGCGCAGGAATTATATCCAAAAAACCTGCAGCGTCAGGCATTGTATTTTGACCAACATACTTATATGTGTTCGCTACTCGATAGAAATGATCGTTGTACTATGGGAACTTCAATCGAATGTCGTGAGCCATTCCTTGACCAAAGACTGATTGCCGGATTGGGAACGTTGGAAGACAAATGGTTGTTTACCGGCAAAAAAGGAAAGTTCATTCTAAAAACGACAATGGAAAACAGACTTCCAAAAGAAATTATTGATTTTAGAAAAATTGGACTTAGCGCGCCATGGGGAAGTTATTTGTTGAGTTTCCCAAGATTTGTTGACGAATTGGACAACTTTGCTAAAAGCCCAATTTTTGAAATGCCTTTCCTGGAAAACATTGATAGTACCAAACTGGTGGCTGAAGTCAGAAAGGGAAACACCAAAATCCTACCGTATTTCATGCCTATATTTATGCTTCATAAATGGCAAAAAAACTATTATAACAAGTTTGCTTAAAACTTCTTTAACTTACTTTTGTGAGCATGACTATCCAAAATAACTTCTCTTTAAAAAAATACAATACTTTTGGTATCGAAGCCAAAGCCAAACAGTTTGTCGCAGTTCATTCTGTCGATGATTTAAAAACCATTTTGCAGGAACACCAATCGGAACCAAAATTCATTCTTGGTGGCGGAAGTAATATGTTGCTGACACAAGATATTCAGGCCTTGGTTATTCATATTGATTTGAAAGGCAAAAAAATCCTTAAGGAAGACGCAAATTTCGTTTGGATTAGAAGTCAAGCCGGTGAAAACTGGCATGAATTTGTGCTTTGGACAATCGACCAAAACTTTGGCGGATTAGAAAACATGTCTCTTATTCCGGGAAATGTTGGTACAACGCCGGTTCAGAATATAGGTGCGTATGGCACGGAAATGAAAGACACTTTTGTCTCCTGTGACGCCATGAATATTGTAACTCAGGAAATGAAAACGTTCACTAAAGAAGATTGTCATTTTGGTTATCGGGAAAGCATTTTTAAACACGAAATCAAAGACCAGTTTATCATTACTTCGGTAATTTTTAAACTGACCAAGCACAATCATAAAATCAATACTTCGTATGGAGATATCATTAAGGAATTAGAAAAGCAAAACATCTCTACTCCTACTTTAAAAGATGTTTCCAATGCGGTAATCGCCATTCGTCAAAGCAAATTACCCGACCCAAAAGAATTGGGAAACAGCGGAAGTTTTTTTAAGAACCCGATTATCCCAAAAGAGCAATACGATAAAGCACACGCTTTGCATCCCGAAATGCCACATTACGTAGTTTCGGAAACAGAAGTAAAAGTTCCGGCTGGCTGGCTGATTGAAAGAGCAGGCTTTAAAGGAAAACGTTTTGGCGATGCCGGAATCCATAAAAATCAGGCTTTGGTTTTGGTTAATTATGGCAACGCAACCGGGCAGGAAATTTTAGCGGTTTCAAAAGATATCCAGGCAACCATTTTAAGGGAATTTGGTATTGCGATTGAGGCTGAAGTTAATGTGATTTGAAAATAGTAAAAAGGGATTAGGGAAAAGGGATAAGTCCTCTAATAACTATAAATAACTTATCCCTTATCCCTCTTAACTTATCCCTAGAAAAAATGTACATCCCGGAACTATATAAAAACGAAAATCAACAAGACATCCAAAACTTCATTCATCAAAATGGGTTTGGAATTTTGGTGAATCAAACTAATGGAAAGCTTTGGGCAACGCATATACCGCTGCTTTTGGAAGAAAAAGACGGAAAACAAGTTTTAGTTGGACACGTTTCCAGGGAAAATCCACAAGCGGAAAGTTTTAAAACCAACGACAACGTTTTAGCGATATTTAATGGCGCACATACTTATATTTCTTCTTCCTGGTATGACCATGAAAATGTGCCAACTTGGAATTATCTGGCAGTTCATATTTACGGAAAAGTGCAACTTCATTCGCTGGAAGAAACCGTAGAAGCGCTGAAAAGACTAGTCAATAAATACGAAGCAAAATCAGAGAAACCGGTTCGTGTAGAAGATTTATCAAAGAAAACCATGCTTCAGGCTAGAGGAATTGTTTCCTTCGAAATTGAAATAACAGTTATCGAAGCCAAGAAAAAGTTATCCCAAAACAGGGATGATACAAACTACAAAAACATCATTTCAAAACTGGAAAACTCTAATGACAATAAGGCGATTGCTGTGGCCGAAGAAATGAAGA
>JAYURX010000334.1:0-3499 GCA_043755965.1 Flavobacterium sp.
GGAAGGCTTTTGTATCGTTTCGAGTGATAGCGATTATACCGGTTTAGCCAAAAGAATTAGGGAGGAAGGCCTTTTTGTTATGGGAATCGGACAGAAGAAAACACCAGGTGCGTTTGTACAATCCTGTGAAATCTTTACGTTTACCGAAAACCTTATTCCTGAACCGGAAGTTATTCCGGTTGCTAAAAAGAAAGCCACCAGAAAAGAAACAGCCGCAAAGGAAACAGATACCGCTTCCAAAATCAACCTTTCAATTATAGACAAGGCGTTTGAAATATCGGCCAATGAGGACGATGAAGCCTATATCTCAAACATTGGAACCAACCTGCGTAAAATATCACCAAGTTTTGACTCGAGAACCTATGGTTTCAGAAACCTGACCAAGCTTTTCGAAAGCATTGATAAATATCACGTGGTGAAAAATATAGTGAACGGACTGAATCATCCTTTAGTCAGATTGAGATAATTAATGTAATTTTAAGTAAACTTTAAAAATTCTATGTGCTGTTTCTTTGTTAAAATGCTTTATTTTTGACCGTCTAAAATCATTTTAAAGAAATAATACGTTTATTCATGAAGAAATTACTACTTGTCGCTATCTTTTGTTTCTCTTCACTATTTGCCGTTGCCCAATCGGGTTACGAAATTACCATAAACCTAAAAAACGCTCCTGACTCCATAGCGTATCTTACCTTTTACCAATTTGACAAAACCTTAATCAAGGATACCTGTACCAGTATTAAAAACGGAAAGATCGTTTTTAAAGGGGAAAAAAAACTCGACAAAGGAATTTACTCTTTGGTAAGCCAGGGAAAAGCAATCTATTTTGATTTCTTTATTGACGATACTACCCAAAAATTAGAACTCAAAACCGAAGCAAGTCAAAATATTGGAAAAGAACTAACAGCGCAGAATTCACCACTGGAAAATGAATTCTTTAGCTATGTTCAATACATCAACCAACAAAACAAAGACTTTCAGGCCTACAGGCAAACGGCAAAACTGGCAACCAAAAAAGATACTTTGGCACTAAACATCAGGCAAAAAGAAGTCGAAAAAAACATTACCGATTTTGAAGAAAAGTTTATTGCAGAACATAAGGGAACGTATATCGGCGATGTGATGAATCTGAAAGTAGAGAAACTGCTCAAGAACATTCCTAAAGCTTCTAACGGAAGACCTGACAGTATTCAGGCCTACAACTATTACAAAAAACACTATTGGGATAATGTCGACTTCAAGGATGATGGCATCATTAGGAATCCCTTTTTTAACAATAAGATAAAAAGATATTTCGAATCGGTTGTCGTAAAACATCCTGACTCTGTTACTGTTGAAATTGACAAAATAATGAACAGGACCAAACCAGGAAGCCTGACCTACAAACTTTTACTGGCTCATTTCACTTATACTTATGAAACCTCTAAAATAATGGGCTTTGACAAAGTGTTTGTGCATATGTCTGACAACTATTTTAAAACCGGAAGAGCCAATGGCATTTATGACGATAACGATGTTGTACAAAGAATTATCAAACGTGCGGATAAATTGAAGCCGTTATTGGTTGGTGCTCCGGCTCAGGACTTGTTTATGATTAAGGCAGAAGACTTTCCGAAGATGAAAGCCATGGGATTTGAAGATGCTAAAAACAGCGAAGAAATGACCAATGTTTATTATAAAAATGTCGATCAGGTTTCTAAAATGTATGTCAAGTTAAGTGATGTCAAGGCAGAATATACCGTTCTTGTTTTTTGGGATGTTGATTGTAGTCATTGCCAAACAGAAATCCCAATACTGGTTGAACAGTACAACGATCTGATAAAAGAAAAGAAAGATATAAAAGTGTATAGCGTTTATATGCAGCACGAAGGCGATAAGTATCTGAAATATATTGCCGAAAACAAATTGCCTTGGATAAACGTGTATGATGGCGCACACTACAACAATGCTATTGAGAAGTATGATGTTTACTCTACGCCGGTAATTTATATTTTGGACAGGAATAAAGTCATCAGGGCCAAACGCATTGATGCCGATCAGTTAAAAACTATGATTAAAGCAATAGAATTCGATGCCAAAAGAGGAAAATAAACTATTCTTCCTGGTTCATATATTTCCCTTTCTTGCTGCCTTCATACATTTCATATTTCACCAAACGCGCTTCCAGGCTTCCGTTAAAAAGCTTGATTTTGCGTGATGGACGAAGTCCGACAAATTTCAAAGCTTCCAAATTTGCCGTGATAAACCAGGCATTGGTATTTGGATAATTATTCTTCAAAGTATCTCCAATTTCCCTGTAAAAACGTTCCAACTCAATATTCAAACGTTCACCATATGGCGGATTGAAAACCATCTGCAAAGGTCCGGCGTTTTCCTTTTTACTGTCAAAAAAATCACCCTGAATGATACTTACATAGTCATCCAAATTGGCATTTTGAATATTGTCTTTCGCTTTTTGAACCGCACTTGGCGCTTTGTCGTAACCAATAATAGTATGATGAAATTCACGGGTTTTCTTCATTAACGCATCAATAATCTGGTCGAACAAATCGTTATCCCAGTCGTTCCATTTTTCGAAAGCAAATTCTTTTCTGTTGATGTTCGCCGGAATATTACACGCAATCATAGCGGCTTCAGCCAATAATGTTCCGGAACCGCACATCGGATCCAAAAAATCACTGCTTCCATCCCAGCCCGAAAGCAACAGCATTCCTGCTGCCAACACTTCATTAATCGGAGCAATATTAGTAGCTGTTCTGTAACCACGATGATGTAACGAAGCACCCGAAGTATCAAGCGCTACAGAAACCTGGTCTTTATCGATATGAATGTTGATTCGTAAATCCGGGAAATCTTTATCAACACTTGGACGTTGTCCGGTTTTCTCACGGAATTGGTCAACGATGGCATCCTTTGCTTTTTGGGAAACAAACTGCGAATGCTTGAAATTATCCGAATGAATTGTAGTGTCAATCACAAATGTTTGGCTTTCGCCAATGTATTTTGTCCAATCAATACCCTGAATGCCTTTGTATAAATTTTGATCATTCGTGGCTTTGAAATAATAGATGGGCTTTAATATCTTCAGGGCTGTTCGCAACGACAAATTGGCTTTGTACATAAATCCTTTATCACCTTTGAAACTCACAGCGCGCGTGCCAATTTCAACATCTTGTGCGCCTAACTGTTGTAATTCTTTAGCTAATATTTCTTCAAAACCAAAAAAGGTTTTGGCAATCATTTTAAAATTCTCCATTTTCAATATCAATTTCAATGGCAATATCAATATTCAATTGCCGTAACTTCGGCAAAAATACATTAAATTTGCACGTTCAGAATTCATTTGAAAAGAATAAATGTCAGACAACATAAATCCAAAATCTCATTCCGAAGTTTCGGAACCAAATCCCAAATCAGAAAATTGGTATTCTTCCTGGTTTGACACGCCTTATTATCACATACTTTACAAAGACAGAAACTACCGTGAAGCACAAATTTT
>JAYURX010000335.1:0-3499 GCA_043755965.1 Flavobacterium sp.
TTTCACCACTTTGGCAGCGACTCTGTTGTTGCGAATTTGAATAAAGATTTCATTATCAACCGCAGAGAATTCAGTTTTTACATAACCCATTCCGATTCCTTTACCCAAAGATGGTGCCATTGTTCCTGAGGTAACAACACCAATGTTATTCCCGTCCGCATCTACGATTTCATAATCATGACGCGGAATACCTCTTTCGGTCAATTCAAAACCAATAAGTTTCCTGGTAACACCGGCTTCTTTTTGCTTTTTTAGATTTTCTGAATTGGTAAAGTCTTTAGTGAATTTGGTAATCCAACCCAAACCTGCTTCTAATGGCGAAGTGGTATCATTGATGTCATTGCCATACAAACAGAATCCCATTTCCAAACGCAAGGTATCACGGGCTGCCAATCCGACAGGTTTTATTCCAAAAGGTTGACCGGCTTCGAAAACTTTATTCCAAACTTGCTCAACATCAGAATTTTTGCAATAGATTTCAAATCCACCCGAACCAGTATAACCCGTAGCCGAAATAATCACGTGTTCAATTCCCGCAAAATCCGCTACTTCAAAATGATAGTATTTTATTGCGGACAAATCTATAGATGTCAACGATTGCATAGCTTCAACCGCTTTTGGCCCTTGAATTGCCAGCAAAGAATAATCTTCTGAAATGTTTTTCATATCCACACCTAAATCATTGTGTTTCGAAATCCAATTCCAATCTTTATCAATATTAGAAGCGTTTACAACCAATAAATATTGGTTTTCTTTCATACGGTAAACGATCAAATCATCCACAATTCCGCCATCGCTATTTGGCAGACAGGAATATTGTGCGCGACCAATTTCTAAAACAGAAGCGTCATTTGAAGTTACTTTCTGAATTAAGGCCAACGCATTTTCACCCGAAAGCAAAAATTCACCCATATGTGACACATCAAAAACGCCGACACCATTTCTAACAATTTCGTGTTCGGCATTTACGCCTTCATATTGAACCGGCATATTGTATCCTGCAAACGGAACCATTTTCGCTCCTAAACTTTCGTGAATGTGTGATAACGCTGTATTTTTCATTATAATTTGTAATTTTAAATTTGGCACTTCGACAGGCTCAGTGTGACAATTTTGGAATTTGGACTCGAGCTTCAGCGAACAGGCGAAGCAATTTTTGATTTGGAATTTCTAAAGATTTATTTTCTAACGAATGGTGGTAATAATTTACTGCAAACTTCACCAAAGCCAATTCGCACCGAACTGTTTTCACAATAGCCTTTTAGAGTTACTGAGTCATTATCATTGATGAATTTTCGCTCTGTTCCATCACTCATTTTGATTGGATTTTTTCCACCGCATGTTAATTCGAGCATCGAGCCATAGCTATCCGGAGTTGGTCCTGAAATTGTTCCGGAACCCATCATGTCACCGGAATTTATACGGCATCCATTAGATGTATGGTGCGTCAGCTGTTGTGACATCGACCAATACATATATTTGAAGTTAGATTTTGAAACTAAAGTCGGTTCTACATTTTCAGATTCAATATATACTTCTAGGTTGATATCAAAAGTATTTTTCCCTTTTTGCTGCAGATACGGCAATGGCGTTGGTTCCTGTTTTGGGCCTTTTGTTCTGAAAGGTTCCAAAGCATCCATAGTTACTATCCATGGAGAAATGGAGGAGGCAAAGTTTTTGGCTAAGAAAGGTCCAAGCGGCACATATTCCCATTTCTGAATATCTCTTGCACTCCAGTCATTCAATAAAACCATTCCAAAAATATAATCTTCAGCTTCGCTTATTGGGATGTTCTCTCCCATGACATTGGCATCGGTTGTAATAAATGCAGTTTCCAATTCGAAATCTATCATGCATGACGGACCAAAAACAGGAGTGTTTTCCCCAACCGGTAATGTTTGCCCCATTGGACGGTGCACCGGAATTCCCGAAGGAACTATGGTAGAACTTCTTCCGTGATACGCAACAGGCAAGTGTAGCCAGTTAGGCAATAACGCATTTGCGGGATCACGAAACATTTTACCCACATTGGTGGCATGCTCTTTACTGGAATAGAAATCGGTATAATCCCCAATCAAAACGGGAAGTTGCATTTCTACATCTTCCATTTTGAAAATTACAATATCACGATGTTCCTGATTATCCCTAAGTGTAGCATTATTATGGTCAAAAATATCTCCAATTCGGTTACGGACTAATCGCCATGTCTTTTTCCCGTCCGATATAAAATCATTTAAAGTGTCCTGCATAAACATATCATCAGTCAAATCAATTCCCTCGAAATAATTCAATTGCTGCAAAGCACCCAAATCGATAGCGAAGTCTCCAATTCGTGTTCCAATAGTGATAACATCTTCCTTGGTTAAGAAAACCCCAAAAGGAATATTCTGAATTGGGAAGTCACTGTCTTTGGGGACAGTAAGCCAGGATTTTCGTTTGGGACTGTTAGTAGTTAAAGGCATGTTGTGTTGAATTAGTTGTTGAAAAATATAGTAATCAAATATATCATTAACTATTAATTTACCAAACGATTTTCGTAATTTTGAGCACAATTAATCGAAATATTTTCAAATGCAACGCGACAAACAAATTTTTGACCTTATTCTTGAGGAACAAGACAGACAAATTCACGGAATTGAACTTATTGCCTCAGAGAACTTTGTAAGCGACCAAGTGATGGAAGCTGCAGGTTCGGTGCTTACCAATAAATATGCTGAAGGTTATCCAGGCAGGAGATATTATGGTGGATGTGAAGTAGTAGATGTAATTGAGCAAATTGCCATTGACAGAGCCAAAGAGCTTTTTGGTGCCGACTATGTAAACGTGCAGCCACATTCAGGTTCTCAGGCCAATACAGCTGTTTATGCCGCTTGTTTAAAACCTGGTGATAAAATTCTTGGATTTGATTTATCGCATGGTGGACATTTAACTCATGGTTCTCCAGTAAATTTTTCAGGAAAATTATATGCTCCCGTTTTTTATGGTGTTGACCAGGAAACAGGCGTGTTGAATTATGATAAAATCCAGGAAGTGGCCACTAGTGAAATGCCAAAAATGATTATAGCCGGAGCTTCAGCTTACTCACGTGATATGGATTTTAAACGTTTCCGTGAAATCGCAGATAGCGTTGGCGCACTTTTATTAGCTGATATTTCTCATCCTGCCGGTTTAATTGCCAAAGGTTTGATGAATGACCCAATTCCACATTGTCATATCGTAACTACTACAACGCATAAAACATTGCGCGGACCAAGAGGCGGAATCATTATGATGGGCAAAGATTTTGAGAATCCATGGGGTTTAAAAACACCAAAAGGAGAAATCA
Organism: Flavobacterium sp.; assembly: GCA_043755965.1. Lineage (GTDB taxonomy): Bacteria > Bacteroidota > Bacteroidia > Flavobacteriales > Flavobacteriaceae > Flavobacterium. Next base: position 3,326 of record JAYURX010000335.1, read on the forward strand.
GAATGATGTCACATGTTTTGGATATGTCAGTATTTCCAGGAAATCAGGGCGGACCTTTGGAACATATCATTGCGGCGAAAGCGGTTGCTTTTGGCGAAGCTTTATCAGATGAGTTTTTCACTTATGCGATGCAGGTGCAAAAAAATGCCAAAGCTATGGCTTCCGCATTCGTAA
>JAYURX010000336.1:0-8294 GCA_043755965.1 Flavobacterium sp.
GTTAACCATTTGCTCTTGATTATCGTATGCTCTGTATAATGGGTAGGTTAAATCCTGCGAACCTCCAATAACAATAGGAATAATTCCTTTACGGATTAATTTAGCTGCCACTTTTTGTAAAGCAAAAAAAGTGTCTTCCAAAGAATTTCCCGGAGTAATATCACCTAAATCAGCAATTGAGTTTTGCCAGTTTCCAGGAAACAAGGCATATAATTCTTTTCGGATAGCATCCAAATTTACTTCTTCGTCATCTACGTAATTGACTGCGCCCCGGTTTTCCAATACCCCAATGATGGCAATTTTTACTTTCTCGATGTCTGGAAATTCTTTATCCGTATGGAAAACCACCTTGCTACCCAAATGTTGGGATGACAATCCGTTTATGTATTGAATAATTTCGTCATCAACAGGTGATAGAAAATCAAATTCCATAGTTTATTTCTTTTTAGCTGCTGTTTTTTTGACAGCTGCTTTTTTGACGGTCTTTTTAGCAGCAGGCTTCTTTGCCGGTGTTTTCTTCTCGATTAACTCTTTTACTTCATTCAAAGTCAATTTGGAAGCGTCAATATCCTTGTTTAATTCTATCTTGATTTTGCCTTTGGTAATTACTGATTTTCCCCAACGTGCTTTTTCAACCAAAATCCCTTCTTCTTTCCAATTATGAATTACTTTGTCGATATTCTTTTGTAATTTTTCTTCGATAAGTTCGTTAATGTCAGCTTGCGATAAATTATCGAAGTTATATTTTTTACTTACGTTGATAAAAATACCGTTCCATTTCAAAAATGGACCAAAACGGCCAACCCCTTTTTGGACACCTTCATTTTTATAGGTTGCAATTGGCGCATCAGCTTGTGCTTTCTCATTAATCAACTCCTGCGCTCTTTCCATAGTCACATCTAATGGATCTTCACCTTTTGGCAACGAAATGAACTGCTTTCCGAAACGAACATAAGGTCCAAAATGACCATTACTTACCTCAACTTCTTCTCCTTTATGTGTACCTAAGTTTTTTGGCAACAAAAACAGATTCAATGCTTCTTCTAAAGTGATGCTTCCAATATTTTGTTCCTGACGCAAACTGGCGAATTGTTTTTCTTCATCATCCGCTTCCCCAATTTGTGCAACGGGACCGAATTTTCCCAAACGTACTAAAACCTGTTTACCTGTTTTTGGGTCTTTGCCCAATATTCTTTCACCGCTTTCACGCTCCGCATTTTCTCCTACTTCAAGAACATTTGGATGAAACTTATCGTAGAAATCCTGCATCATCTTTGCCCAATCAATATTACCTTCGGCGATTTCATCAAAGTCCTGCTCCACTTTTGCAGTAAAATTATAATCTAAAATGGCTGCAAAATTCTTAACCAAAAAGTCATTCACAATTGTACCGATATCCGTTGGAACTAGCTTGCCCTTATCAGAACCTGTGTTTTCTTTTAAAATCTTTTCGTCAACTTTATTCGCCTGAAGCGTAAGTTGCGTATATTTTCTTTCTACGCCTTCTAAATTCCCTTTTTCAACATAAGTTCTGGCAATAATGGTAGAAATAGTTGGTGCATAAGTTGAAGGACGACCAATACCCAATTCTTCTAATTTCTTTACCAAAGAGGCTTCGGTATATCTTGAAGCCGCTCTTGTATATCTTTCAGTAGCTGTAATGTTATTGTTTAGTAATCTTTCATTCACTTTTAAAGCAGGTAACATTCCTTCTTGTTCTTCTTCGTCATCGTCATTTCCTTCAAGATATACTTTTAAGAAACCTTCAAATTTGATTACTTCGCCCGATGCCTGAAAAATTTCAGAATGATTATTGGCTTCAATCCTTACATTCGTTCTTTCCAGTTCAGCATCGCTCATTTGTGATGCTAAAGTTCTTTTCCAAATCAAATCGTATAAACGCGCCTGGTCTCTTTCTACATTTACAGAACTGCGTGCCATATCTGTGGGGCGTATTGCTTCGTGTGCTTCTTGTGCACCCTTACTTTTCGTAGTAAAGGTTCTCGGTTTTGAGAATTCCTTACCATATGATTTTGTAATTTCAGCTTGTGCCGCAGCCATCGCTTCCTGTGACAAATTCACACTATCCGTTCTCATATAAGTAATCAAACCCGCTTCGTATAAACGTTGTGCGATTTGCATCGTAATTCCAACCGGTAAATACAATTTACGGGCAGCTTCCTGTTGCAAAGTCGAGGTCGTAAACGGTGCAGCTGGCGATTTTTTTGTTGGTTTAGTTTCTAAGTCAGCAACTTTATAGATAGAACCAATATTTTTATTCAGAAAATCTTCGGCTTCTTTTTTTGTAGCGAAGTTTTTTGGCAATCTGGCCTTCACTATTTTTCCTGCTTCGTTAGTAAATTCAGCTGTTACTGAATAAGACGCTACAGGTTTGAAGTCTTGTATCTCTCTTTCTCTTTCAACAATTAATCTAACCGAAACGGATTGTACACGACCGGCAGATAATCCGCCTTTCACTTTTTTCCATAATACCGGAGAAAGCTCATATCCTACCAATCTGTCTAAAACCCTGCGTGCCTGTTGGGCATTGACTAAGTTATAATCGATTTCTCTTGGATTATCGATTGCTTTCAAAATCGCATTTTTAGTAATTTCGTGGAAAACAATACGTTTGGTTTTGGCTTTATCTAATTTTAGTTCTTCCGCTAAATGCCATGAAATGGCTTCTCCCTCGCGGTCTTCATCGGAAGCCAACCACACCATATCAGCGTTTTTGGCTAGTGTTTTTAGTTTGGAAACTAATGCTTTTTTATCGCTGGAAACCTCATACTTTGGTTTGAAACCATTAGCTACATCTACCCCAATTTCTTTGGAAGGCAAGTCGGCAATATGACCGTAGCTTGATTCCACCTGGTAGTCAGATCCTAAAAACTTTTCAATGGTTTTTGCCTTTGCTGGCGACTCAACGATAACTAAATTCTTTGCCATATCCCGAATGTTTGTGTCGGCAAAAGTATATGATTTTTTTAAATAGTGCGCTTCTCAATTTTTAAAAAGTAAATTATAGTGAGGATTTGCCTTTCGTATAAGCCAACTTTCATACACTAATTGACAATTAAAAAAAGGGTGAAAGCCTCCATTTAAGTGACCTATTCCCTTTTTAGTTTGATTAGTTACAATCTATATTAATCGCCTTTATTGCTTTTTAAAAGCCCAACTATAATTATTATAAAAATTGCTACCCCTACAATCCAAACCCACGGTTCTGCATACCAAGTGCCACCACCACTGTCGACGTCTAAATCTACATCAACATCTTTTGTTGTTGTTGTGGTTGTTTCCTGTGCCCAGACTAAGCCTTGGGAAAGAAAAAATGCGGCAATCGATAAATACTTTAATGAGGCTTTGCGAATGTTTGCTAACTGTTTCATCTTAATAGTTTTTTTAAGTTAATGAATTGTGTTAAGATTATTGTTTCTCAAAATTAAAGCATTAACCAAAATGGAATGTTATATATTTAAATTGAAATGTTACAAAATTTCTTGTTAAGCAGTTTCTAAAAATCCAAAACCTAAGTTAATTTTCAACTGCCATCTTGTCAGATTTTATATTTTAGTTTATCTTTGCTTTCTGGAAAATTGCAGAAAATTCTATGGAAAAGGAAATCGATGAAAAAGTACAAGGACAAAGTCTGGTCCTTGAAAACAAACCGGAAAACACCAAAAAACTTTATATCGAAAGTTATGGTTGTGCTATGAATTTCTCCGATAGCGAAATCGTGGCTTCCATCATGACCAATGAAGGTTATAATACTACCACTATATTAGAGGAAGCCGACTTGGTTTTGGTGAACACCTGTTCCATCAGAGACAAAGCAGAACAAACCGTTAGAAAGCGTTTGGAGAAATACAATGCGGTAAAACGCGAGGTAAATCCGGGAATGAAAGTGGGGGTTTTGGGCTGTATGGCTGAACGTTTGAAAGAAAAATTTCTTGACGAAGAAAAGATTGTCGACATGGTTGTTGGTCCGGATGCTTACAAGGATTTACCCAATTTGTTAAAAGAAGTCGAAGACGGCCGTGATGCTATCAATGTGATTTTATCGAAGGAAGAAACCTATGGCGATATTTCGCCTGTGCGTTTAATGAGTAATGGGGTGACCGCCCTGGTTTCAATTACCCGTGGTTGCGATAATATGTGTACGTTTTGTGTAGTGCCTTTCACCCGTGGAAGGGAACGAAGCCGTGAGCCACAAAGTATTCTGGCGGAAATTAAAGATTTATGCAACCGAGGATTTAAGGAAGTAACACTATTGGGACAAAATGTCGACAGCTATTTATGGTATGGCGGCGGTTTGAAAAAAGATTTTGAAAAAGCTTCCGAAATGCAAAAAGCTACAGCCGTGGGTTTTGATCAATTGCTGGAAATGGTGGCAGTGCAGTTCCCGAGAATGCGTATCCGTTTTTCAACTTCAAATCCACAGGATATGCATGAGGAAGTGTTGCATGTCATTGCCAAATATCCAAATGTTTGTAAGCATGTTCATTTACCTGTTCAAAGTGGGAGCGACAGAATTCTAAAGGAAATGAATCGTTTACACACACGAACAGAATATTTACAATTGATTAATAAAATTCATCAAATTATACCTGATTCCAGCGTTACGCAAGATATGATTGCAGGGTTTCCAACAGAAACAGAAGCAGATCATCAGGAAACATTAAGTTTGATGGAAGCCGTGAAATATGGTTTTGGATACATGTATTCGTATTCTGAACGTCCCGGAACATTGGCAGAAAGAAAAATGGAAGATGATGTGCTCGAAGAAACAAAGTTGCGGAGATTGCAGGAAATTGTAGACTTACAGCGTATTCACAGCGGCATCAGAACCAAAGAATTTGTGGGCAAAACCGTAGAAGTTTTGGTTGAAAAAGTGTCCAAAAAATCATCAGAACAATTATCAGGACGGAATTCACAAAGCTTTATGGTTGTTTTCCCAAGAGAGCAGTATAAAATTGGAGATTTCGTAAATGTAAAAATCACGAATTGCACAAGTGGAACCCTTATTGGTGAAGCTATTGGATATAGTGGAATGCAAAATTAACTAATTATGGAAACCGTTCAAAGCATAAAACAACGATTTGAGATTATTGGAAACGATCCAAAACTAAATCGTGCGATAGAGAAAGCCATACAGGTTGCTCCTACTGATATTTCGGTGTTGGTTGTGGGTGAAAGTGGCGTTGGTAAAGAAAGTATTCCAAGAATCATTCATACGCTTTCACACAGAAAACACGGAAAATACATTGCCGTAAACTGTGGTGCCATTCCTGAAGGAACCATTGACAGTGAACTTTTTGGACATGAAAAAGGTTCATTTACCGGCGCCAATGCTTCGCGTGAAGGATACTTCGAAGTGGCCGACGGCGGAACGATTTTCCTGGATGAAGTAGGCGAATTACCCTTGACAACACAAGTGCGTTTGCTACGTGTTTTGGAAAACGGTGAATTTATAAAAGTAGGTTCGTCACAAGTACAAAAGACCAATGTCCGTATCGTTGCTGCCACCAATGTAAATTTGTTTGACGCTATCGAGCAAGGGAAATTCCGTGAAGATTTATACTATCGTTTGAGTACGGTTGATATTCCTTTGCCGGCACTGCGTGAAAGAAAAGATGATATTCACTTATTGTTTAGAAAATTCGCTTCCGATTTTGCGCATAAATATAAAATGCCACCCATTAAATTGAGTGACGAAGCGATTCAGTTTTTGCAAAAATACCGCTGGAGTGGAAACATTCGCCAACTTAGAAATTTTGCTGAGCAGCTTTCGGTTTTGGAAACCAATAGAGATATTTCACTGGCAATCATTCAATCCTATTTGCCTGTGGAAGGCAGCACTTTGCCTTCGGTTATTGCCGGAAAAAAATCGGGAAATGATTTTTCTACCGAAAGGGATATTTTGTACAAAGTGCTTTTTGACATGAAAAGCGATTTGCATGATTTGAAAAAATTAACCATGGAATTAATGCAAAACGGAAGTTCTAAAGTGCAGGAAATGAATAAGAATTTAATTCAAAAAGTTTTTGGACAAAAAGAAGAAACTACTTCCAATGTTGTCGACGAACCGAGATTGCACAAAATTTCTTCGCAAAACGAAGCAGAACAAGAGGAATTTGACGATGACGATGAAACCAATTATTTAATGGCCGAAACCATTGACGAGGAAGAAGTACTGAAATTGGAACAAAAAGAAATTGAACTTATCAAGAAATCCTTGGAACGCCATAGAGGCAAAAGAAAAGCAGCCGCAGATGAGTTAGGTATCTCTGAAAGAACACTTTATCGAAAAATTAAGCAGTATGACCTATAATTTTTTTATTTTACAAATAAGTCTTTACGTTTATGCCTCCCAAATTATTAGATTATGAAAAAAATTATCTTCCTTTTCGTTTTAGTGACAACCTTTTTCTCATGCTCGGATAGTGATGACAGCATTGTTACCTCTTCTGATTTGCAAAAAGTTGTTTTTTATTACAACACTCCAAACGAAAGACAATGGAATATTGAAAATGATTTATTGACCAACATTACACTAGCTGACGGAACTGTTGTCGAAGAATTTGTCTACGACAGTCAAAACAGAGTGATAAGCGACATAAAATATATGGGTGGTGTAGTTTCTGAAACCAATACGATTACTTATAACGCTGACAATACTATTCAAAGTATCAACGGATTACCATATACATACAATTCCTCCACAAGAACTTATACCTATTCTTATGGTTCCGGTTTTGCAATTAGCTGCCAGGTAAATTCAGATTTTCTGGTTGAAAATTTTGTTCGTACAGGAACCGATGCCGGAGAATATCACATGGTTTATTCCAGTGGTGATATGACTTCATTTGAAAAAATAAACAGCGGTTCAACCGAAATTATTAAAAATTTCCATTTTGATGGATTGCATGGCGCTAATCCTCTTCATAATGCTGTTTTAGCTGTAGCAAGAATAAAATCGTTGACTGACCCAAGTTTCTTTATTGACAGTGTAGCATCGACAAGAATAGCAGGAGGTTATGACAGAGGTACGTCTGATCCCTATTATTATAGTTATGGTTACTCATCTTCTACTACTAATAATCCAACTCATAACGTTAAAGATTTCTCAATTGGTATTGAGGTTTTAGACAATAGTATGAATACAGTTGAAGTCTACTCTTTTGCAGATTACATCTACCAATTTTAACCCTTCCATAATTCAAAATAAAGGATTACTTTAGCGGTCTTTAATTGGTACCATGAAGTTTTTTAAGTTACTTTCTATTTTCACCCTTGCCATCTGTGTAAACAGTTGTTCTGTATATAATTTTACAGGAACAGGAAAAATTGATGCAGACACATTTCAGGTGAATTATTTTCAGAATAATGCGGAATTAATTGAACCCGGAATTGAACGAAGATTTACCATCAACCTTCAGGAAATTATTCAGAATCAAACCAATTTGAATCTGACCAATTCCAATGGTGATTTGCTTTATGAAGGTGAAATCGTAGAATACAGAACAACACCTATGCAAGCTACAGCAGCGCAAACTGCTGCGCAAAGCAGACTGACGATTACAGTTATGGTTCGTTTTAGCAATAAAAATAAAGAAGCCGATAATTTTGAGAAACGTTTTTCGTTTTACAGAGATTATGAAGGAAGTACACTTCCGACAGGTTCCGTATTGAATGGCTATATCGATGAAATATTTGAACGAATAACGCAGGATATTTTTAATGAGTCTTTGGCCAAATGGTAAATCAGATTGCAGATTGTAGATTGCAGATTGTAGAATTCAGAATGTTAATTCGAAAAATCCTAAATCCTAAATCCTAAATCCTAAATCTCAATAAGTTTGAACATAACAGATTACACATATTTACTCAACAAACCCGATGCGATCAATGATCGATACGCAGAAACTTTGGACAATGTTTTATCGGCGTTTCCCTATTTTCAAAGTGCACGGGTTTTGAAGTTAAAGCATCTGTATAATCAGGATAGTTTTAATTATAATTATGCGCTGAAAGTTTCGGCCGCTTATACTACTGAGAGAAGTATTTTGTTTGACTTTATCACTTCCGATTCTTTTGTTTCGGTGCAAAAAGGGTTGTATGAAAAGAAACTGGAAGAATTGATGAACATGAGTGTCATAGGAAGTGAACACCTTATTGTAGTAGAGGCCAACCAACCTGTTGTTGATGCCTTAGAGCAATCGATTTTAACTTCCATCAAGGAAGCTAGCACAACCGAAGAGAAAAAAGCCGAAGAGAAATTAGCCATTGGA
>JAYURX010000337.1:0-3495 GCA_043755965.1 Flavobacterium sp.
AATTGACTGCATCAACCTTAAGACTAAAAAATTATTTGGCACAAAATAAAGCACCAAAATTTGCTTTGCTCAATATTGATCCGTTTGTCAACTCAGGTAGTTTAGAGAATAACACCAACTTTGTCAACAAAAATGATTATGCCAGATATGCTTTTTTTTCCAATAAAGAAGATGAGCCTTTTATGGATTATTTCCAATTTGATACCGCCGAACGCTGTATTCCGCTCTATGCTTTGTTTAAATACCAACTGTTTTTAGATTGTGTGACACTAAAAAAAACAAATACTTTTCCGGAAGGTTTTGAACTAAATGATGAAAAATGGGATACCATCAAATACCCGATTTCAGACATCAACAAAAAATATTTCTCCAAGCCAAAAGACATACCAAGTATAACCAAAGCGTTAAGTGAACTAAATGATTTGTGCCGACAAAACAACATTCGCTTGATTTGCATCCAAACACCCGTTTACAAATCAGCTTACGATGTCAATGCTTTTGAAATGCCGAAAACCATTTGCCAAAAACTAAACATTCCTTTTATAGATGCGAATGTGGAATCTATCAGAAATAAAACCGACTATTTTTACAACGCTATCCACCTCAATAAACAAGGCGTTTATGAAATGAATAAACTACTCAAGAATGAAAAAGAATTGGATACGATTTTCAAAATTCATCCATAAATTCGCAGTCTTAAATACATCGATTGTTGCGCACCATTTGGCAACCATTATGAACGCTGATATAATTATTGTGATGGACAAGGGACAAATTGTTGAAGAAGGAACGCATCAGAAATTAATCAATAAAACCGAAGGTTATTATAAAAAATTATATGACTCACAGTTTTCTTTAGAAAACAATTCCTAATTTGCCTGCAATTATAAAATCAATTTTATGGCCTTTACCATAGCAATTTCTAAAGACAGAACTCCATTAAAAAATAATATTTGGCAGAAAGTCTTTATCGGTTTTTTTCTGATAAACTGGATAAATTCTTATGTTGGAAATACCGAAACCGCCAATTGGATTTTAGAAAACACTCTGGTATTTCTCTTTTTAGGATTTCTTATTCTTACCTATAAAAAATTTATATTCAGCGATTTAAGCTATCTGTTGATTTGTGTTTATTTGTGTCTTCATGTTTATGGTTCAAAATATACCTATGCCGAAAACCCATTTGGCTACTGGCTCAAAGACGAATTCGATTTGTCACGAAATCATTACGATCGAATCGTACATTTTAGTTTTGGGTTTCTGCTAGCCTATCCGATGCGTGAAATGTTTTTGAAATGGCTGAAATTTCCAAGTTGGGTAGCCTGGACATTACCGATAGAAATTACACTTTCCATCAGCGGATTTTATGAACTGATAGAATGGGCTGTTGCCGATGTCTTCTTTAAGGCACAGGGCGATGCCTATCTTGGAACACAAGGCGATATTTGGGATGCACAAAAAGATATTTTTCTAGCATTTCTGGGGTCTATAATCGCCACAACTATAGTGAGTGTTGTGAAAAAATCTGGAATGTAAATGAAACATAAATCATATTATAAAGTGGCTAAACTCTATAACTTCTCACTTTATTTTAAAATAAATTCATAAATTCGCAGTCTCAAAATAATTAAAGAAATTTACATCATGAAATACGATATTATTGTTTTAGGAAGTGGTCCTGGCGGTTATGTTACTGCTATTCGGGCCTCTCAATTAGGCTTTAAAGTAGCCGTAATCGAAAAAGAAAACCTTGGCGGAATTTGCCTTAATTGGGGCTGTATTCCAACCAAAGCACTTTTAAAATCGGCTCAGGTCTTTGATTACCTAAAACATGCTTCTGATTATGGATTAACCATTAAGGAATTTGACAAAGATTTCTCAGCCGTAGTAAAGCGTTCAAGAGACGTTGCCGACGGAATGAGCAAAGGAGTTCAGTTCCTGATGAAGAAAAATAAAATTGACGTTATTGATGGTTTTGGAAAACTAAAAACAGGAAAAAAAGTTGATGTTACGGATAAGAACAAAAAAGTCACCGAATATTCAGCAGACCATATTATCATCGCGACTGGTGCGCGTTCACGTGAGTTACCAAACTTACCACAGGATGGCGTAAAAGTTATTGGTTACAGACAAGCAATGACATTGCCGACACAGCCAAAGAAAATGATAGTTGTTGGCTCCGGCGCCATCGGGGTTGAATTTGCTCATTTTTACAACGCAATGGGAACAGAAGTTACCATTGTAGAGTTTATGCCAAATGTGGTACCAGTTGAGGATGAAGATATTTCAAAACAATTCGAGCGTTCATTGAAAAAAGCCGGAATTACAGTAATGACCAATTCTTCTGTTGAGAAAATCGATACGTCTGGTAAAGGAGTAAAAGCATTTGTAAAAACCGCTAAAGGCGAGGAGATCTTGGAAGCTGATATTTTACTATCTGCAGTCGGAATTAAAACAAATATCGAAAATATAGGCTTGGAAGAAGTGGGTATCAAAACGGATAAAGATAAGATTTTGGTAAACGATTATGCTCAAACCAACGTTCCCGGATATTACGCTATAGGTGATGTAACGCCAGGTCAGGCTTTAGCACACGTTGCTTCTGCAGAAGGAATTAATTGTGTGGAAAAAATAAAAGGACTACACGTGGAGCCAATCGATTATGGTAATGTACCGGGTTGTACGTATGCTACTCCGGAAATTGCTTCTGTTGGTTTAACCGAAAAACAAGCCAAAGAAAAAGGATACGATTTAAAGATTGGTAAATTCCCATTTTCAGCTTCAGGAAAAGCAAAAGCTGCCGGAACACCGGATGGATTTGTAAAAGTAATTTTTGATGCCAAATATGGCGAATGGTTGGGTTGCCATATGATTGGTGCCGGAGTTACCGATATGATTGCAGAAGCAGTTGTAGCGCGTAAACTGGAAACTACTGGGCACGAAATCCTAAAATCAATACACCCGCATCCAACGATGAGCGAAGCGGTTATGGAAGCTGTGGCTGATGCTTATGGTGAAGTAATTCACTTATAAAAATAGATTTTAAATAATAAATGAAATTCCATTCGAAAGATTGGAATTTTTTTTAAGTAAATTTAAGTACGTAGATAAAACTTATAAAAACCACTGATTTCTCAGCGGTTTTTTAAGTGATTAGGGAAAGGATTGACTTACTCCTTCCAGATTACATGAAGATATAAATGATACAATTCTTTTGCAGAATTCTGTAACTCTAAATGTAAATCCTTCTTCTACTTTTGTAAAGTAATTGGATAAAACGAAAGGTATATTGAGAAGAATTTCATTCAACACACCTGTTTCTATACCCCTATGTGTGTTTCGCAAAAATTCTCTCGAACAATTGGGCGAATTCTATACATCATTGCATAACAAACATAAATCTTAGGGTATGAAAAATCTTTTTTTAGTAATTCTCGTTATTCTCTTAGTTTTTCCATCGATAGGCTTTGGACAAACAAAACCCAATTATGTTGG
>JAYURX010000338.1:0-3487 GCA_043755965.1 Flavobacterium sp.
GTGCTGTCTTTGTTTATTTTATTGTTGTAGGCATTGCGGCAACCATCGCTGCAGAACTTTTTGTCCTCACGACCCACAATTTTTTCACCACATTCTAAACAGGTTTTATTCATAATTACAGCACTTTAATTGACATTTATTTCAACTTTTTTATTTGATACAAATCGTGTCTTCTGTCTTTTAGAATTCTGACACTTCCATGTTCGTGAAGCTTTTTTAACAGGTCCAAATCTACATCTACAATTAAAGTCATTTCGGTATTTGGAGTTGCCTCAGCTTTTACACCATTGCTTGGAAATGCAAAATCTGATGGCGTAAAAACAGCTGCTTGTGCATACTGTATATCCATATTATTTACTTTTGGCAAATTACCAACGCAACCAGCAATGGCAACATAGCATTCGTTTTCAATGGCACGAGCCTGGGCACAAAGTTTTACTCGTGTGTAGCCATTCTGCGTGTCGGTAAGGAAAGGCACAAACAAAATTTCCATACCTTGATCAGACATTAATCTTGATAATTCGGGAAATTCCACATCATAGCAAATCATGATTCCAATTTTTCCACAGTCGGTATCAAATGTTTTAATTTCTGATCCACCTTTCATTCCCCAATACTGCACTTCATTTGGCGTGATATGGATTTTGGTATACATCTCAAATGTTCCATCTCGTTTGCACAAATAACCTACGTTGTATAATACCCCATTCTCGAGGTGAGGCATACTTCCCGTAATGATATTGATGTTATATGAAATGGCGAATTCCAGAAATCTTTTACGAATCGGTTCGCTATAATTAGCAATCTCTCTTATAGCATCGGCTTCGGAGAGATGATTAAAATCGGCCATCAATGGCGCAATAAACAATTCCGGGAAAAGGGCAAAATCACTTCCGTATCCGGATACCACATCTATAAAAAATTCTGATTGTTCAAAAAGTGCATCTAAATTGGCTAACGGTCGCATTTGCCATTGGACTAAGCCAATTCGAATGACCGTTTTTCTGGTATTTATTAGTTTAGGACTTTTATCATAATAAATATTATTCCATTCCAATAACACAGCATATTCTTTCGAACTTTTATCGCCCTCAAGATAATTTTGCATCACTTTTATAACGTGAAAATCATTGCTCAATTGAAAAGAAAGTACGGGATCATATATTTCTTTCTGGCGTACTTTGTCAATATATATTTTCGGTGAAATCTCGTTGCGGTGTTTAGTGTAATTTGGAATTCTTCCAGCAAATACAATTGCCTTAAGATTTAATTGTTCGCACAATTCTTTACGCGTATCATACAATCGTCTTCCAAGTCGTAACCCTCTGTATTTTGGATGAATAAAGACATCAATACCATACAACACATCACCCAAAGGATCGTGAGTAGAAAAGGTATTATTACCCGTGATTTCTGCATAATTGTGTTTTTTATTCGCGGTGTCTTCATCTACGATTAAGGAAAGAGCAGAACCGACAACTTTATCATCCACTACTATTACCAATTGTCCTTCAGGAAAAATAGATAATAATTTTTGGATATCACGCTCTTTCCAATAAGAATTTTCCAACTCGCTGTAAGCTTCCATCATGGAGTTTTTCAATTCTTTGTAGTCTTCAATACGTAAATTCCGGAGTTCAACCTTATTTATTTCTGTTTGCATAAAATGCTAATTTTGATAAAGGTATATAAATTATATCCATTTACAAACGGTTACAAACAATTACAACCGAAAGTAAATGATTAGTTACCGAATAATTTTTGAAAGTCGTTACAACTTTGCCTCGTCGGAAATGAGAAACCGAAAACTCACAACCGACAACGGAAAACAAAAAATAACAATAACAATTAAATTTTAAACGCCATGAATGCAATGAAAAACAAAGTACAGTTAATCGGTCACGTAGGACAGGAGCCAGAAATCAAAACTTTTGACGGAGGAAAAAAAGTAGCAAACATAACCCTTGCTACAAATGACAATTACACGAACGCCAACGGCGAAAAAGTGGAAGACACCCAATGGCATAAAGTAAAAGCCTGGGGAAAACTTGCTGACATCATTGAAAAATATGTCACTAAAGGAAAAGAAATTTGCGTTGAAGGAAAGCTAACCTATAGCGATTACCTCGACAAAAACGGAGAGAAAAGATATGTTACTGAAGTAGTTATAAGTGACCTACTTTTATTAGGGAAATAATATTCTCAAAAATTAAACTAAAACGGCAAAGTTCAACTTTTGCCGTTTTTTTTATTGCAAAATCGTAATCTTTTAACGTAAAAATTACAAAGTTGTCAACACGCAAACGGTTTCGGTATGAATTTGAGAATGGTTAAGTAACATTTATTCAACAATTTAGTTACATTTAAAGAGTCAAGACGAACAAAACCATGAAAAAATTTAAATTACTATTGATTTTAATCGCAGTCGTTTACAGTGCCAATTTTGGTTTTGCACAAGTTGGGATTAATACCGCAAATCCATTAAGCATGCTTGATATTAATGGGAATATGTCGGTGAAAGTTTTAACATTAACCGGAAGCGGCTCAGCAACTTTGATTAGTGACGGGATTTATATCTCTATAAATCCACAAGCAACTGATCAGGAGTTTCAGTTGCCAAACCCAGTTACTTATCCCGGAAGAATGTATATAATAAGAAACATTAATAACACTACGACGGCAAAACTTACGACAGCTGCCGGCTAGCTATTTCTGAAAAACTCTACTACCGGAAGCGCTGAAATTTATATGTATGAGGGAAATTTACGTACCGTAACCGTCATAAGTGATGGCTCTAACTGGACTTATATTAATTAAGATTTAAGTAAAATGGTTAAAACATCCGATATTTTATCCAGCGTTTTAAAATTAGGATGGTTTACTTTATGACTAATGTTCTCGTGTTCCCAAGTAGTGTGAAACGGAATATGAACCGCATAACCGCCAATGCCTAATACGGGCAAAACATCCGATTTCAAAGAATTGCCTATCATAAAAAATTCTTTTGGCTCAATTTCCAAACGCTTTAAAAGTTTCTCGTAATTCACTTCTTGTTTATCCGCCATCACTTCAATATGGTGAAAATAGGGACCAAGACCCGAGTCGTGGAGCTTTCTTTGCTGGTCTTTCAAATCACCTTTGGTAGCCACAATCAATTTATATTTACCCTGAAGCGCTTGTAGTGTTTCTTCTACACCATCTAAAAGTTCGATAGGTCTTTGCAATAATTCCTTACCCAAGTCAATAATTTTACCGATAACTTCTATGGATAAGGTATTGTCAGAGATTTTCATGGCGGCTTCAATCATTGACAGGGTGTAGCCTTTAATACCATAACCATAAAGGTCCAGATTGCCAATTTCGGTTTTAAACAATTCCTGCGACAAGCTATGATGTGATAAATAGTTCCCCATCAAGGCACAGAATTTTTGTTCTGTTTCCTGAAAATAAGGTTCATTGACAAATAGGGTGTCGTCAGCGTCGAAGG
>JAYURX010000339.1:0-3475 GCA_043755965.1 Flavobacterium sp.
CTGGTCATTATCACATCTGAAAAATCCAATTTATCAAATGATGGCATTATATAATTTCCGGCAATGCTGTTACACCCTGCAAAAGCAGTAAATCCTGCATCTTTGGAATTCAGTTTCAGGAAGTACGCTTTATTACCTTTTTGTGTCACTGTCTTTTTATTTAATGAAACTAGACTCCATTTTGTTTCTGCCAAAGGAAATCTGCCAACAGCAGGATTTACTTTTTTAATCACCGTTGTAGCTTCTATTCTGCTGTTTAAATCAACTGTGGCGCTATTTTCTTCACTAGTTTCCATATCGGAAGTATCGTTGGGTTGCTTCGACAACACATACTCACTGGCCAAACTCCCAGTTATTTTCTGACCATTAATGTCGAGTTTTATCAATGTGTTCTCTCCGACAAAATATTGATTTGGCCCATTTCTCACATCCGTTAAAATAATAATAGTTCCTTTTTTATTCCACGTAAAATTTCCTTTTTTTACATATATCTTATCGCCTTTGCCCTGGTATTTTGTTTTGATGCTAAAGGTTGAATTTTCATTGATTACAATTTCGGTTTCCAGGCCATGACAGTCAGCACAAGGTAAAATCCCTTTGTAACTTCCTATATAATCCAGTGAGTTTCTTGCATTGTGAGCCAAATCAGCTTCATTCTTTTTAACAGCTTGCTTTTGACAGCTTACCGTAAGTACAAATAACAGTAGTAAACTTTTTTTCATGGGAGTTAGAATAAGTTGATCAAAAATATCAAATCAAATCATAAGTTAAAGTTAAATAAATTTCAATTTTAACAATCGTCTAAAAAAGGTATCTTTGCTCACTCGAGACCATAAGGTCGAACTGTACGAAGTAAAATTCAAAAAACATGAGCAACTTACAATCCATTATAGAAAAAGCCTGGGATAACCGCGAATTATTAAAGGACGAAACTACCTTGAAAACCATTCGTGAAGTCATAGCATTACTTGATTCGGGAACTTTGCGTGTTGCTGAACCAACAACTAATGGCTGGCAGGTAAACGAATGGGTAAAAAAAGCGGTTGTGATGTATTTCCCAATTCAGAAAATGGAAACCTGGGAAGCCGGGATTTTTGAATACCACGACAAAATGTTGTTAAAAACAGGTTATGCAGAAAAAGGAATCCGCGTGGTTCCACCGGCAACTGCACGTTATGGAGCTTATATTTCCAAAGGCGTAATTTTGATGCCAAGCTATGTGAATATTGGTGCTTATGTTGATGAAGGAACGATGGTTGATACTTGGGCGACAGTTGGAAGTTGTGCCCAAATTGGTAAAGACGTTCACCTTTCGGGCGGTGTTGGAATTGGTGGGGTTTTAGAACCTTTGCAGGCTGCTCCGGTTATCATTGAAGATGGTGCTTTTATCGGTTCACGCTGCATTGTTGTTGAAGGCGTTCGTGTGGAAAAAGAAGCTGTACTTGGTGCCAATGTTTGCCTGACTGCTTCTACCAAAATCATTGACGTCACCGGAAACGAGCCAAAAGAACACAAAGGATTTGTTCCTGCACGTTCTGTAGTTATTCCGGGCAGCTATACTAAGAAATTTGCAGCTGGTGATTTTCAGGTGCCTTGTGCTTTAATTATCGGGACCAGAAAACCTTCAACCGACTTGAAAACATCACTCAACAATGCGTTGAGAGAATATGATGTAGCCGTTTAATCGGGCTAATTTTTCTATATTTGTTTTACACCATTCACTAACAGCATATGAAACTTAAAGAATATCCGCAGTCATTTTTCAATACACTAAAATTATTAGCAATTCCGCTCAATAAGTTAAATGATAAATCGAATACAGTTCCTGTAATTGTTTCGCTTACAACGATTGAATCTCGTTTAAAAAAAGTGCATATTACATTGAGAAGCGTCATGAATCAAAGTGTAAAACCAGAGAAAATTGTGCTATGGATTACGGAAGGTGACCGAAACAAAATCCCGGAAACACTTCAAAAACTCACCGGCGGTTTATTGGAAATAAAATTCACTAATCGTACGAGTTCCCATAAAAAGCTACTTCCTTCGTTGAAATTATTCCCCGAAAAAGTAATTGTAACCTGCGATGATGATTTGATTTATGAAAACAAATGGCTGGAGAAATTATATGCTACGCATGTTAAGTATCCAAAAGATATTATTTGTAACAAAGCACGTCAAATAGCTGTTGACGAAAACAATAAAACACTGGATTATAAATTTTGGAAATATACCAAAGAAAACAATCCTGTCAAAAATTTGGCAATAGGTGAAGGCGGAATCTTATATCCACCGGGAGCATTGAACAGCCAGATTAGGGATTATGATTTGGCTTTAAAACTGGCTCCGAAAAATGACGATTTGTGGTTTAAAGCCATGGCATTGCTGAACAATACAACCGTTAGGTTATCTGAAAATCCTTCGAAAGTTTTTATCCCTATTCCGGGAACGCAAAAAATATCCCTAAAGAAAATCAACGTGGTAAAAAACTTCAACGTTGATCAGTGGAATGACTTAACCGAATATTTTAAGTTGAAGTTGGATTAGAGTCGATTCCGATTGGCGTTTTAACTACTTTGTTTTTTCGGGTATTGGCTCTGATGTCGTAATTTTTCTTCCAGGTTTCTTTATTCACATAACCGCGTTTGTGATCTAAATGAACACAAATTGCTGAGTATCTTATTTGTTTAGACTTCAAACCCTTATTGAACAATCTTTCACCCAATTCCCGGTCTTGTCCGCCATATTGCATTTCCTGATTAAAGCCATTGATTTCCACTAAATCTTTTTTCCAGCCTGACGAATTATGTCCGTTCCAGGAAGCATTTGTGGGAGTTATAAAATTTAGAAATTTGGCTGATAAACCTGAAGTCAGGAATTTGATATTCTTACCGCTTGATTTTAGACCTTGTGATTTAAGCCATGTTAGGTTAAAACAATTTTGGTCCACAACATCTACTTTTGTAATTGCTTTTGAGATATCGATCGGGAGTTTGAAATAACCGCCGGAAAGGAAATAACCTTCTTCCCTGTAATTGATATGAACTTCAACAAAATCTTCTCTCGGAATGCAATCGCCATCCGTAAAAATCAAATAATCAGACGTTGAAGCTACAATCGCTTTATTGAGAATTTGTGACTTCTGAAAACCATTGTCTTCCTGCCAAACATGGATTATCGGAATGGGTATTTCGCCTCGAAGCCTGTCAATTAAGGATTTGGTTGCTTCTTTGGAACCATCATCAGCAATAATTATTTCAAAATCGGTAAAGGTTTGCACGCTGAAACCTATGATGGTTTTTTCAAGCCATTCTTCTGAATTATACGTACTAAAAATAACCGATGCTGTCATAAATTATTTCTTAATCGTTGCAAAATTACACTATTTTACTCTTTATCTATTCCCGTTTCTATTCTGGTAATAGTATTTTTCCTGTTGAATTTCCGAATCTCAAGATTATACGCTACTTTTTCCTGA
>JAYURX010000340.1:0-3471 GCA_043755965.1 Flavobacterium sp.
AGTTCTGCCTCGGAATTCCAGCTCTTTATAATTCCATCTTCATCAATTGAGATTATCGCATCGGGTGCGTGCTCAAGGATCGTTTGCATCCGTTCATTGCTTCGTTTCAGATTTTCACCTAATGTTTCCGAGAGTTCTATTTGTTCCTGTATTTCGGTTTTCGAACCTATCCAAATTTTGGTGTTGCCTTTTTCATCCTTTACTGCAGTTGCCCGAACAAGATGCCATAAATATTTTCCATCCTTACGCAGAAGTCGGGTTTCATTTTCAAAGTCCTCACCGGTATTAATTGAGTGCTCCCATTTCTGTTTTGTACGAGGCCAATCTTCTGGATGAATAATTTTTTTCCAGCCCCAATCTTTTAGTTCCTCGAATGTGAGCCCCGTATAGTCAAGCATTATCTGGTTAAAATAATTCCTGTTTCCATGCTCATCGGCAGTCCAAACTTTTTGCGGCATTCGTTCTGCCATTTGCTTAAATTGTTCTTCGGCTTCTTTTTGAACGCTGATATCAGTGTTAGTACCAATCCAACGGGTAATTTTTCCTTCATCATCACGCAAAGGCAACACAAGAGTAAGAAATGGACGAAAAATATTATCCGCACCTTTCAATGGAAATACCATTTCAAATGCCTCACCAGAATTGATGGAGTGTTCCCATTTTTCCAGGACTTTGGGTAACTGTATGGGATCATGAACTGCTTTCCATCCCCATCCCTCCATTTGCTCAGGCGTAGTTCCCGTGTATTCATACCAGCGGCTATTATACCAGTATATCCATCCATCTGCATTTGCCATCCAGGCAAGGTTTTCCATATTATCTGCAAGGGTACTGAACTGCTCTTCGCTTTCTTCAGTTTTGCGAATAGCATTTTTCTGGTTTGTAATGTCCATGCATGAGCTTATATACCCGGCAAATGACCCGTCAGGGTGGAATAGAGGAGTTCCCTGCGCTAGCAACCATCGGTATTCGCCATTTTTACCAAGCACGCGGAACTCTCCGGTAAAGGCAACTTTCGTTTTGAATGCATCAAGGTAAATATTTACAAATATTTCTTTGTCATCCGGATGAACCAAATCAACCCAGCCAAACTTTAGCAGGTCATCCATGGGCCGACCGGTAAGGTTTACCCATGCCTTACTAAAATAAATGGCATTGCCTGTTTCATCACCAACGGCAATTAAAATATCCGAAGCTTCTGCCATTGTTCTGAAGCGTTCCTCACTTTCTTTTAATTGGTTTTCCGCCTTTTTTTTGTTAGTGGTTTCGATAACTGTTACCAAAACTCCGCCTACTTCTCCATTATCTTTTCTAATCGGACTATATGCAAAATCGAAATAACATTCTTCTACATAGCCGTTCCTATTTAAGGGTAGCATTAAATCAGGAAAACCCACAGCCTTTCCTTCCATCACCCCATCAAACATGGATTGTATGATATGCCAAATTTCTGAGAATGTTTCTTTTGTGCTGATACCTAATGCCTGGGGATGCTTGGACACTCCTAGAATAGGGCGATACCCGTCATTGTAAAGTTGGATATATTCGCTGCCCCAGGCGATATACATACCAAAGGGGTTATCAAGCATTACAGCAACCATGGTGCGAAGGCTTTGAGGCCAGTCTGCAGGGTCGCCTAAAGATGTTTTACTCCAATCTTTTGCTCTTATCAGTTCACCCATCTCTCCTCCGCCTTTGAGGAAATAATAGTCTGAATTTTTATTGCCCATAAATATCATTTTTGACTGAAGAATGCGTTTCTCACCTACAGGATGTATTAATTTCGATTTTTGAGTAAGTGCACAGAAAGCGAAGTTAAGAAAAAAATCACTCAAATGCGAAATAGTGTTAAACCACTTTTAGTAGTTGGAGAGGTAAAAATGGCGGATAGTTGTGTGGAAGTCACACAATAAAGAAATAAACGAACAAAAAAGATTCGGGACAGACTGACAAAATTGGCTTATATATTTTGTCAAACTAATACAACAGAAATTAAGATGTCACGCTGAGCCAGCTTGTGCTGACGAAGGAAGTAAAGTGCGTCCTTCCAACAATCATCAAGCACCCAATTAAAGCAATTCTTCCACGTGTTTTTTGATGTTTTCGGATATTTTCTTGGTAGGCAAATCATTCACATCGCCGCCAAAAGGATCTTCAATTTCTTCCGCAATAAGCTCTAAACTCGCCAATACATAAAAAATAAAAACCACTACGGGCGCAGTATAATAACCCAAACTAAAGGAATAACCAAAAGGTAACGTCATCACATAAAAGAAGATGAACTTCTTTATAAAAGCGCTGTAAGAGTACGGAATAGGTGTGTTTTTGATGCGTTCGCAAGCGCCACAAACTTCCGTAAACGATTGGATTTCGGAGTTCAGAATAATGAGTTGATCTCCCGTTATTTTTTTGGCAACATACAATTCATTCACTTTTTGGAACAGCAACTTCGCCACTTGATTGGGTTTGTGCTTGTGATGGTCGATTTCCAAATCCAAATCTTCAAAAAGTTGCTTGGCAGTATCTTCGTTTTTTAAATGCTTGTGCAAGATGTTAGCATAAGTCGCAATCGTTTTTCTGAAAAAAGCTTTATCACTTTCATTTTCCAGAATAGCTGCCAATTTAATCGCAAGATTCCTGCTGTTGTTTACCAAACTTCCCCATAACTTTCGGCCTTCCCACCAGCGATCATAAGCCGTATTGGTGCGGAACACTAATAATAGCGAAATGACAAAACCCAGCATGCCGTGCATGATGGTAATGTTTTTGACATAACTGTTTTCGGCTAAATTCCAATACTCCACTTCGAGGTAGCCAATGATGGCAGCATAAATACCAATAGCAATCATGATGGGAAATAAAGTTCGGAAAGTATCCGCTTTGTGAAAACGAAAAATAAAGGTAAACCAGTCTTTAGTATTGTATGAAACCATTTGATAGTTAGATTTATTTCAAAAATACATTAAAAAGTTGAATGGCGAAATGGAGTTTTATATTTGAGTCTGGCAAGAACCAATCACACTTTTACTTTGTTCTTACACTAAAAGAGAGTCAGGCTTAATTTTCATTTTAAAGTTGTTCCAACAGCTTATTAGCTAATGTAATTCCAGATGTTTTTCTTTTTCGAAAGTTCAACAAAAACACTTCTCAGGGACTGATGTTCCGGCAAAGTCATTGATGGATCTTTCTTTAATAGTTTCAAAGCTTCATTCCGGGCAACCAGCAAAATATCTCGGTCTCTTACCAAATCAGCAATTTGAAGTTGTAAAATGCCGCTTTGCTGTTTTCCCATAATATCGCCCGGACCGCGAAGTTTCAAATCGACTTCGGCAATTTCGAAACCGTCGTTAGTTTGGCACATCGTTTCCAATCGAACTTTACTATCGCTGGACAATTTAAAGGATGTCATCAATATGCAATAACTCTGTTCGCCGCCACGGCCCACACGACCACGCAACTGGTGCAATTGAG
>JAYURX010000341.1:0-8178 GCA_043755965.1 Flavobacterium sp.
TTTTTTGTATGCTGCACGTACTACGATACTTGGTGTGGCTAACTTGCAAAACTCTGAAAATGTCGTAGACGATTTTCAGAATTTTTCCAGCGCAGCCTCTGATCGTCTTGAAGGATCCGCAGGATCAGGCGTTTCTATGAATAGTTATCCGTTACCATTGAAGTTATTTACTTTTTGGTTTCGACCTTTATTTTTTGATTCTCCAAGTGTTCTTGGTATTTTTAGTTCTGCGGAGAACTTGGTTTATTTATTATTGTTTTTCAAAATTTGTAACAGGCGGTTTTTAAAGTTTATCAGAAGAGCTCCTTATATGGTAAAGATGTCAGCCATTACTTTTATTTTGTCTTCTTTTGCATTAACGTTTGTGATGTCCAACTTAGGCATTATAATGCGCCAAAAGTCTATGGTAATGTATTTCGGATTTTTTGTCATTTATTATTTTTTAGCCAATGAAGAATGGCTGCAAATGCAAAAAAGAAAAGCACAAACAGTCAGCAGTTAACTAAAGCTATAAAGCACATCTTAACCATGAAAAGAGGAACTTTAGTAATTTCACTTGATTTTGAATTGGTATGGGGCATTTTTGACCACATCCAAATTAGTGATAAAGTTGCTTATTTTGATAATACTTTAGCTGCCATCCCTCAAATGCTTAAGCTATTTGAAAAGAATCAGATTAATGTAACCTGGGCAACCGTAGGCATGCTTTTTAATGAAAATTGGGAGGAATGGAATGCCAATATTCCGGTAATTTTACCAAGCTATGAAAATACGAATCTAAATCCTTATCAATATGGATTACGACATCAAAAAAGTGGTTTAGATCGATTTTTTTTTGCTCCCAATCTGATTAAAGAAATCAATAGTGTAAAAGGGCAGGAAATAGGAACACATACCTATTCCCATTATTATTGTTTAGAGAAAGGTCAAACAATAGAACAATTTGACACTGATTTGGGGCAGGCTGTAAAAATGGCAGTAAAGCTAAATATCGATGTAAAGTCACTTGTTTTTCCAAGAAATCAATATAATAGTGATTATTTGGATATTTGTTCAAAACACGATATTGAAACCATTAGAACTAATCCTAATGTGTGGTATTGGGACACTACAAAACCCGAAACATTATTTTCAAAATTAGCTCGTACAGGAGATGCTTATTTGCCATTAGGAAAAAAAACGTATGCAAAAGATTCCTTAGTAAAAGATAAAGTGGTTGGCCAACAAGCCAGCCGGTTTTTAAGGCCACAGCACCAAAGGGATTTTTTAAACAGTACAAGGTTGGCCAGAATTAAAAATGAAATAATACACGCTGCGAAAAACGGAGAAGTGTATCATTTATGGTGGCATCCGCACAACTTTGGCATTGCTACTAGTGAAGCCATTAAAACTTTAGCAGAGATTATGACCGTTTTCAACCATTGCAGAGAGGAATATGGTATGGAAAGTTATACTATGAAACAACTGAGGGATGATTTAATGTCATGATGCATAAAACAATAAATGGCCTGAAAAATTATGATAAAAAAGATGGTCTTTTTTTCTGTTATCATTTGCTATTTATTCAACTTGGATACAAATTAAGGATTGACAGGGGCATTTCTGATGCCCACTTATATTGGGGGAAAAGCATTGATATCAATCAACACTCGTGGTTAGATTTTGCCAATTATGGTACAAATTTTATTTTGTTTTTGAATTATCCATTTATCAAATTAGGATTGCCTTTTTGGTTTGGTTTTCTGATGTATGGAACAATAGGTTTTTTTGGCATCAAAAAATTTATGGATTGGACTTTTTTGGTCTTTGGAAATGCACTAAAATACAAAGGTTTTAATGTATTGTATTTGATTTTTTTTCTGCCCAATCTTCATTTTTGGACAGCTTCTTTGGGAAAAGAAGCACTTCTTTTTTGGGGAATAGCCAGTGTTTTTTATGCCATGGCTTCTCATAACTATAAAACTTTCAGTTTTCTTATCGGCAGTTTAGTCGTTTTAATCATTCGTCCGCATGTAGCTTTAATGTTATTAGCTGCCATAACTTTCATTCTACTTTTCGACAGAAACTATTCCTTAAAAAAACGAATAGGTTTCTCAGTTTTTGCTTTAGCAACGTTATCAATGCTACTGTACATGGTTTTCCAACTCTCCAATATTCGCTATTGGAATTGGGAAAGAATCACCTATTTTAATGACTATTCCATTTTATCTTTTAGAAATTCCGGAACGTATGTTCCCATGCTGGAGTACAATTATTTCTACAAACTTTTCTCGTTCAATTTTCGTCCTTTGTTTTTTCATTCGAATACTATTTGGGCCTTTTTTGCCAGCGTAGAGAATTTTTTGGTTCTCTTAATTCATGGCATTGCGCTGATTTTCATAGTGAAGTTTTATGCTAAAATTACTTTCGCCCAATGGATAAAAATTGTTTTTTTATTTACCTTTATCGCTAGCATGCTGTATGTTCAACGGTATGCTAACCTGGGTATTTTTATGCGGACCAAAATGATGTTTCAACCCTTCATGATGATTGCTTTACTCTTTATAATTAAACAGGGTATAGCACTTAAAAATTTAAAAGGTTAATGGAAAAACCAAAACTTATACGAATCACCACGGTACCATTATCTTTGGATAAACTTTTATCGGGCCAATTAAATTTCATGAATTCTTTTTATGAGGTTACTGCGGTTTCTTCTGAAAAAGAATATTTAGAAAGAATTGGAGAAAAAGAAAAAGTGTGCACTTTTCACCTTGAAATGTCCAGAAAAATAACACCAGTACAAGATTTTCTGGCTGTTATCAAACTTTATCGTTTTTTAAAAATAAAAGCACCACAGATAGTACATACTCATACTCCAAAAGCAGGAATAGTTGGAATGTTAGCCGCAAAACTGGCTGGCGTACCGAATAGATTTCATACCGTTGCCGGATTGCCTTTACTTGAAACAAGCGGATTTAAGCGAAAGCTCTTAGATTTTGTGGAAAAACTAACGTATGGCTGTGCCACTAAAGTTTACCCGAATTCGCATGGATTGTTAGACATAATAATACAAAATAAATATTGTGCAGTAAACAAGTTGAAAGTGATTGCCAATGGGAGCTCAAATGGTATCGATACAGAATATTTCAATCCAAACTTATTTTCTTCGGCTCAAAATCTGGAGCTGAAAAAACAGTTAGGCTTGTCAGTTTCAGATTTTGTATTTGTATTTGTGGGCAGATTGGTCGCTGATAAAGGCATCAATGAAATGGTTGAGGCTTTCAAACTAGTATATGAAAAATATCCGAATGCAAAATTACTTTTAGTCGGAGATTATGAATCTGATTTAGATCCGCTACTGCCCAAAACTCTTGAGGCGATAAAAAATGAAAAAGCAATAATGAGTGTTGGATTTCAAAGTGATGTCAGACCCTATTTTGCAATAGCACAGGCGCTTATTTTTCCAAGTTACCGCGAAGGATTTCCCAATGTGGTGATGCAGGCAGGAGCAATGGGTCTGCCGTCAATTGTTTCTAATATCAATGGATGTAATGAAATTATTGTAGAAGGTGAAAATGGGACAATCATTCCCGTTAAAAATGCAGAAGCCATTGTTGACAAAATGGAATTGCTAATAAATGACTCGGGATATTTTTCAACTTTAAAAACTAACGCCAGAAGGATGATTGTTGCACGTTATGACCAGAAAGTTGTTTGGGCAGCTATTATCGAAGAATACAGAAGTCAAAAAATATAGCTATTTTTGCCAAAAAAAGAATGTATATAAGTATAGTAAAACCCATAGCTGATTTTTTTGCAGCTTTAATCGGATTGGTAATACTATCTCCAATATTCCTACTGATTACAATCTTGCTCTTTATTTCCAACCATGGGAAACCCTTTTTTTTTCAACTGCGACCGGGTAAAAATGGAGTCATTTTTAAAATTGTCAAGTTCAAAACCATGAACGACAAGAAAGATGCAAATGGACAATTACTTCCAGATGGACAAAGATTAACGGTAGTGGGTAGTTTTGTCCGTAAAACTTCTTTAGACGAAATACCACAATTAATCAATGTACTAAAATGCGATATGAGTCTAGTTGGACCAAGACCATTACTGCCCAATTACTTACATTTATATTCTGATTTTCAAATGCGCCGACATGAAGTTAAACCGGGAATTACTGGTTGGGCTCAGGTTAATGGGAGAAATGCCATATCATGGGATAAAAAATTTGCCTACGATGTTTGGTATGTAGAGCATATTTCTTTTATTTTGGACATGAAAATACTTTTTAAAACAGTACTAAAGGTTCTAAAAAGAGATGGTATCAACGCTGCTAATGCAGCAACTATAGAACCTTTTAATGGAGAATAGCATAACCTTATACGGAGCGAGCGGACACGGTAAAGTGATTATTGATATACTGAATGCTGCAGGGGTAAAGATTAGATCAGTAATTGATGACAATCCAAAATCAGAAACTATTTTGGGCATTTCTGTTATTAAAACTAGTGACTTTGATATGGGCTTTTTAGGCGAAACTATAATTTCTATTGGTAATAATAAGGTTAGAAAAAAACTATCAAAATCACTTCGCGCTGATTTTGCAAAAGCAATACATCCATCGGCAGTCATTTCCGTTAATGCCATTATTGGAGAAGGAACTGTTGTTATGGCTGGAGTTGCAATAAATCCTGATACGACTATTGGAAAACACTGTATTATCAATACTAATGCTACGGTTGAACATGATGCACTAATTGCCGATTTTGTACATATTTGCCCCGGAGTTTCCCTGGCGGGAAACGTAACCGTTGGTGAAGGCACTCAGGTAGGTATTGGAGCGACAGTTATACAAGGTATTACTATTGGAAAATGGGTAACCATTGGTGCCGGAACAGTAATAGTAAATGATATTCCGGATTACACAGTAGTTGTGGGAAATCCGGGAAAAATAATAAAATACAATTCAATAAATGAATAATTCAAAAATATGGCTCTCTTCTCCGCATATGGGTGGAAATGAACAGCAATACGTTCAGGAAGCTTTTGATACCAATTGGGTAGCGCCATTAGGTCCAAACGTTACCGGTTTTGAAAAGGATTTAGAAAGTTTTTTAAACGAAGATGTTTATGTTGCAGCGCTTAGTTCTGGTACAGCGGCTATTCATCTGGGATTAATTTTGTTGGGAATTCAGGCAGGAGATGAAGTAATTTGCCAGAGTTTCACCTTTTCGGCTTCAGCCAATCCAATACTATACCTTGGGGCAACTCCGGTTTTTATTGATAGTGAAAAAGATACCTGGAATATGTGTCCGATTGCTTTAGAACAAGCGATTGTCGACAGAATTTCGAAAGGCAAAAAACCAAAAGCTATAATTCCAGTTCATTTGTACGGAATGCCTTTTAAGGTTGATGAACTCAAAGCTATAGCTGAAAAATATCAAATCCCAATTCTTGAAGACAGTGCGGAAGCATTAGGCAGCGCCTATAAAGGAAAAAAATGTGGTACTTTTGGCGACATCGGTGTTTTATCATTTAACGGAAATAAAATAATTACCACGTCAGGTGGTGGGGCAGTGGTTGCACACTCAAATAATGTAAAGGAAAAAGCAGTCTTTTTGGCAACTCAGGCAAGAGATAATGCACCTCATTATCAGCATTCTGAAGTTGGCTATAACTATAGACTAAGTAATATTTGCGCCGGAATAGGAAGAGGGCAAATGGAAGTTTTAGAAAAACATGTGAATTTTAGACGGGAAATGCATGATTTTTATGTCAGTTTCTTTAAAGGTATTGAAGGAGTTTCTGTTTCGCAAGAACCTAATGGTGATTTTCATTCGAATTTTTGGTTAACATCCATCGTGATAGATTCAGAAAGATTAGGAAAAATACGAGAAGATTTAAGGCTTGCGCTTGAAGCTGAAAATATCGAATCCAGGCCTTTATGGAAACCAATGCATTTGCAGCCTATTTTTTCCAACTATCCTTATTATGGAGGAAAAGTATCAGAAACCCTTTTTGAAAATGGCCTTTGTTTACCTTCAGGATCAAATTTAACCGCAGAAGACAGAGAAAGAATAAGTGGCGCACTTTATCATTTTTTTAAATAATACTTTTATGTAAATATAAAAATAGAATATTTTAGATTAAATTTACCATTTATGCAATAAACATGATTAACCCTATTTCAAAGGCGCTCAAAGGAACTATTTCCAGCACAAGATTCCGTAACATTGGTTATTTACCAAGATGGATTATTTTTGCTATTGATGTATTTATAGTGGCAGTTGCTTGTGTTATCACATTTGTTATTGTACACAGCTTACGTGTTAAACCAGATATTATCATTACTGATTTTTATCAATATGGATTAGTTGTATTAGTAAATGCAGTGTTTTTTATATTTTTTAGAACCTACAGTGGAATAATAAGGCATTCTACTTTTATAGATGGCGTTAAATTATTAGTAGCCACTTCTACTTCCTATGTGACGTTAATGGTTATTAATTACTCTTTTCAAATTGTTACAAATGATAAATTGTTACTTTCTGCAGGACTATTTATTACTTATGTTATTTCTTTTTTATTACTATTTCTTTTTAGAATTCTGGTCAAAAACTTTTTCGAAAAGTATTTGCAGGTTGAAGATAAGAAGCAATTAATCAGGGCTGTTATTTATGGAGCCGATGCTAATGCTATTTCGGTTGCCAATGCTTTAAAAACAGAAAAACCATCCCGATTTAAGGTTGTCGCTTTTGTCGATAAATTCAAACAGGATAAAACCTCAAAGAGTATTCTTGATTTACCGATTATTAATCAAACTAAGAGCATTCACGCTATTTTACGATCTGTTAACACTGAATCGCTGATTATTGCCGAAAAGAGTTTAACAAAAGAAGAGACTATAGCGATTGTAGAAGAATGTTTGGAATATAATTTTAAGGTTTTTACCGTTCCGTTGATTACGGATTGGGAAGATCAAAAACAAATATCCAATCAATTAAAGAATTTTGCCATTGAAGACTTATTGGACAGAAAACCAATTGTTTTAGATAACAAAAAAATCTCAGCACAGATTGAGGGTAAAACAGTTATGATAAGTGGCGGTGCGGGTTCCATTGGTAGTGAAATTGTTAGGCAGGTGATAAATTTTAACCCGTATAAAATAATTATCCTAGATCAGGCAGAATCACCGCTGCACAGTTTGCATCTGGAAGTTTCAGAGTTGTCAAACAATGTCAAAATCAGAACGGTATTGACAGATATTAAAGATCTCCATGCGCTTGAATCTGTTTTTGAAAAGTATAAACCCGATTTTGTTTATCATGCAGCAGCTTATAAGCATGTTCCTTTGATGGAAGAGAACCCCTCACAAGCAATTTATACCAATGTAATTGGGACAAAAAACATCGCAGATCTATCAAGCAAATATGTTGTTGAAAAATTTGTGTTAATATCCACAGACAAAGCGGTAAATCCAAGTAGCGTTATGGGTGCCAGTAAACGTGTTGCAGAAAAATACGTGCAATCTTTAAATTTTCACCTTGTAAATTCAAAGAAAAAAATCGTCACGAAATTCATTACTACCCGATTTGGGAATGTTTTGGGTTCTAATGGTTCCATTGTCCCATTGTTTACAAAACAGATTCAGGAAGGTGGGCCAATAACTATTACGCATCCTGAAATTATCAGGTATTTTATGACTATCCCGGAAGCTTGCCAACTCGTACTTGAAGCCGGAGCGATGGGTAATGGTGGTGAAATTTATATTTTTGACATGGGTGAGCCTGTGAAAATTATCGATTTGGCCAAGAAAATGATTCGTTTGGCAGGATTTATTCCTGATAAAGACATCAATATTAAAATTATTGGATTAAGGCCAGGAGAGAAGTTATTTGAAGAATTACTCAACGACACATCAAAAACACTGCCTACTCATAATATGAAAATAATGATAGCACAAGATACTATTGATGATTTTGAAGATATTAAAATAGCTATAGCAGAATTAATAGCTACCGCTCAAAAAAAATCTAACCAAGACATGGTCACTGTAATGAAAAAAATAGTCCCAGAATTTAAAAGCATGAATTCAAAGTTTCAAGTATTAGATATTGATTAGTTTACCATTTAATGCCTGAATCTATTCAAAAATATAAAATCAAATTGTAGCTTTGCAACTTCAAA
>JAYURX010000342.1:0-3442 GCA_043755965.1 Flavobacterium sp.
AAATGGTTAACGACAAATATAAATCTGGTGGGAAAAAAGAAGACTCGAGCCCAGTGGGCGAACAGGCGAAGCAAGCGCCAAAAGAAGAAAAGAAATAACATAATTTATTTGTAAGATAAAAAAGCCTCAATTTGTAGGCTTTTTTTTGTTGTGTGTTGAAATACAATGTTTTATCTTTGCTTTTTAAAATTATACGCCATGGAATCACTATCAGCCGAAGCAAACTATGTTTTGCAATTTATTAATCAAACCAATCGCTCTATTTTCCTTACGGGAAAAGCCGGAACAGGGAAAACCACTCTTCTTAAAGAAATTATCAAATCAACACACAAAAACTGTGTCGTTGTTGCACCTACCGGAATTGCAGCATTAAATGCTGGCGGTGTTACAATTCACTCTATGTTTCAGCTGCCTTTCGGCGGATTTATTCCCGATAATTCTACACCTCAATTTTTAGAAAATTCTAAATTTGAAACCAAAGCAACTTTACGCCGGCATTTCAGAATGAGCGGATTGAAGAAATCGGTTATCCAAAATATGGAATTGCTAATCATTGATGAAGTCAGCATGTTGCGCTCCGATTTGATGGATGCTATCGATTTTATGTTGCAATCTGTACGAAGAAAAAATCTTCCTTTTGGCGGAGTTCAAGTACTTTTTATTGGCGATTTATTGCAATTGCCACCTATAATTCGCGACGATGAATGGCGAACATTACGTTCCTATTATAAAGGGAAATTCTTTTTTCATTCACATGTTATTCAGCAAAATCCACCCTTGTATATCGAATTGTCTAAGATTTTCCGCCAAACGGATGAGCAGTTCATTTCAGTTTTAAATAATCTAAGAAACAATCAGATTTCGCAAAGCGATATTCAAATTCTAAATCAATTTGTACAACCTAATTTCGATTTAAAAGCAAACAAAGGCTACATCACCCTAACAACGCACAATGTCAAAGCCGATTCTATAAATTCACAATCATTGATTGATTTAAAGGGGAAATCTAAAGTCTATAAAGCATTACTTGTTGATGATTTTCCGGATAAAATTTATCCGTTAGAAGAGAAATTAGAACTAAAAGTCGGAGCGCAAGTCATGTTTATTAAAAACGATTTGTCGTTTGATAAAAATTATTTCAACGGGAAAATGGGCGTTATCAAATCGCTATCAGATGAAGAAATCATGGTTCACTTTCCCGAAGAAAACAAAACTATAGAAGTGGAACGATATGAATGGCAAAACATCCGATATTACGTAGATGAAAACACCAAGGAAATCAACGAAGAAGTACTCGGAACATTTACACATTATCCGATTAAACTAGCTTGGGCAATAACAGTTCACAAAAGTCAGGGACTAACTTTCGACAAAGCCGCACTCGACGTTTCACAGGTTTTTCTTCCCGGACAAGCTTATGTGGCACTTTCGCGATTACGTTCATTAAACGGTTTGGTTTTGCTTTCTCCGTTGCAAATGAATGGCATTTCCAGCGACCAGGATGTGATGCAATATGCCGAAAATAAAGCTTCCGAATCACTTTTACACGATTCTTTGAAGTTGGAAACCAAAAACTTTATTCATAACTATTTGAAATCCAGTTTCGATTGGGTCGATTTGGCTCAGGAATGGCGCAATCATCAGTTCAGTTATAACGAAAATTCAGAACTATCAGCTAAATCAAAACATGCTGTTTGGGCCAAAAAACAAACCGAAGTAATTGAAAATCTTTTGGATCCATCCCGAAAATTCATCGCACAATTAAACACGCTTTTCAAGGAAGATGAAGTTGACTTTAAATTTGTTTTCGATAGAATTCAAGCCGCATATTCTTATTTTCTACAACCGCTCGATACATTGGTTTATGAAATCCTCTGGAAAATAGAAGAAGTAATTCGGATTAAAAAAGTCAAAGCATTTTATGATGAATTAGTGGCTCTGGAATCACTGCAAGTCAAGGCAGTTTTACAATTAATGAAAGCCAAATTGCTAATAGAAACCGTGATGAAAGGCGAAACAATTTCCAAAGAAAAATTATCTTCCGAAGCAATTAAATTTTACAAAATCAGAAAACTGGAAACCATTCGCGAAGAGTTTAAAAACGTAAATGTTACTTTAATTGAAGATGAGGTTGATTTAGAACGCTACACAAAAAAGAAAAAAGCAGACAAAGAAACCAAAAAATCAACCGTTCAGGAAACCTATGAATTGTGGTTGGAAAAGAATTCGATTAAAGAAATTGCCAGAATCCGAAAGCTAACAACCCAAACAATTGGCGGTCATATTGCTAAGCTAATAGAAACAGAAATCATCTCAATTACCGATGTTTTGCCCGAAGAAAAAATCCAAGAACTAGCCCAAGCTTTTAAAGGTTATAAAGAAGAAACCCTCAACGGTTTGAAAGAACAATATGGGGATAAATTCACTTGGGATGAATTAAAAATGTTTAAAGCCAGTTTGTAATTATCCTGTCAGGGATAAATATGGATAGTAAAAAACATTTTAAAAATTACAGAATACCAATCCCGTTAGGGATTAAATATGGGAAGCAAAACAAATCAACAAACATTAAAATCCCTTTAGGGATGATATTTAATAACTCAACCAATAAACTTCTAAAACCGCCGGAACAAAATAAATAGCAATCGTTCTGGCACCATCATAATCTTTAGCCAAACGTTGACCTAAAAGCAATAAAATCAATGTAATACATGAAAAAACAGCGCCATAAAAACCAAATGATCTGCCACCATTAATCAATAACTCTACACAACCAACCAAAGTTAAAACACCAGTTATAAGTTCAAGAATTAAAATAGTTCCTAAAGCCAGAGGAACATTATTTTTTAATAATGACGTATTAGCAAAATGCCCTTTAAGCCAATCAATATTTTCTTGCCAGCCAAAGATTTTATCATAAGCAGATTGCACAAAGGTGACGGCAAGAAAAAGCAAAACTAGTATTGAAGCAGTGTTAGTCATAATGGTTACTTTTTATGGATTAATCGAGTAAGTTTTATAGACAAATCAGTTAATATAATTTTGGCATTTCCGTTGCGTTCAATATGATAAATCGCATCAGATAGTTCATTAAAAATAGCATTAATGTTGTTGCCGTTTACAAACGGAGCAAATTTGTCCAAGGTGAAGTTTTCCACTTGTGGTTCCACATACACCAGATTTTTGGTTTCATAATTATGCATTAATGCCTGACGGAACATTACTATGCAGTAATTCAAAAACTGCTTTTGTCCTTCACGCCCCAGGCCTGCAATTTCTTCGCTCCATGAAATTAAATCCTGAATAGCTGAAGCATTCTTTTTTGCACTAAAGGCAGCGCGAACCCAAGCTACAAACCATTTTTCAAAAGGAAAATCTTCAGCATCGTTTTTAACAATATGAAGCGCTTTATTATAATTTCCCTGTGCCTGATGTGCTACTT
>JAYURX010000343.1:0-8142 GCA_043755965.1 Flavobacterium sp.
GGCCAAAGTTTCCTATGAAGATCAAAAGAAAAGCAAATCCCTGCAAAACCGTTTGAGTAAGGTGGAAAGCCAAATCAAACAGTTGGAAATTGATATTCAGGCAGACGATAAAGCATTGGCTTCAAACTATGACAAACATATTGAGGATGCTAATTTCTTTATGGCATACAACAAGAAAAAAAAGGAATTAGATAAGTTACTCGAAGACTGGGAAGCGGTTCAGGGTGAGATTGATACGCTCTAATTTTGATACCACGTCACTTCGAGTGATTTTGTGAAACAAAATTGTATCGAGAAGTTTTCTAAACAGGTTCTCGATTAGCTGCGCTCCGTTCGGCTTTAGCCTCGGGTCAATTTTTATTCCGCTTCGCTCCATAAAAAACCACTCGAACTGACGGAATATTTACAACTTCTATGAAATCAAACCAATCTTTTTAGAATGGGCAATTGCCTCAGCGCTTTTCTTAAAGTAACACACCTGTACATCTAGGCTTTCGAGGTTTTTCAAAGCCATTAGAGCCTTTTCCTTTTTAAAACGCCCTGTTTGTCTAATATAAACAGCCTTCACATTTACGGGGAAAATCTTGCAGATATTCTCATATAAATAAGGATCGTGTTGCGAATCGTCACCCAAAAGTGTGTACTGCAGATTAGGATAGAATTCCAAAACATGTTTTATTTTTTCAAACTTATGATTATGGTTTCCACGGCCTGTGATAAATAAATCGGTTAGGCTTGTCTTAATGTCTTTCAGTAATAAAACAGCTTTTGGCAATTGATTGATTTCGGCAAACTGGGTTATAAACCGGTATAGGTTCCATTCGCTGCTAGAGACATAGAAAAAAGCATTTTGTTCGGTGGAATTTTTCTTCCCCGCACTGCTTAATGCCTTATAATGGGGCACAACATCTTCAAAAACCTTTCGGTCATACACGTTCCTAAACAGTAATATATATAATTTCTTCAGGGGATTCCTGCTGTGCGAAATTAGAAAGGTATCATCGATGTCTGATATAAATCCGAAATTTCCTTTATGGGGCCTGATATAACTGCCCGTTTCCCTAATTTCTTCTTCATTGTATAAGATGCTTACCGTATAATCAATCCATCCATAATCTGATTTTTCTTTCATGGGGACACAAAATTTAAAATACCCATCGTCTAATGTTTTGGTATGGATTTTTGCCCCTTCATGTTCCAGAAAAACATCGGCATTGGCCTGTGTCCCAATTCGGAACATTCGAATTACCGAGGTGGCATTCTTAAAATTCTTTTTTTGAAAATCATAATCTTCCCTCGAAGTAGGTTTAAAAACGTGGCCCATCACAATTAATTCCTGCTCATTGGCATATCCGCGATATAATCTTAAAATGGGCTTCACTTAATTGACTAAATTTGAATTTCGATTGACAAATTACAAATTATTTGATGAATACTATTTATGGAGAAGGATAAGAAATACATTTTAGTGATAAATCCAATTTCAGGAGACCTCGATAAATCTGAAATTTTGTTAAAGACCTTAGCCTTTGCAGAAGAATATAATGTGGAGATAATCGTTCATGAAACTTCAGGAAAGGGCGACGAGTCGGCTATAAAAAATCTTTACAATTTGCATAAACCGGAACGCATACTGATTGCCGGCGGCGACGGAACTATTAAAATGGTGGGGGAAGCATTAGAAAAGCAAGATGTCATTTTCGGAATCCTTCCCGCGGGTTCAGCCAACGGTCTGTCGGTAGATTTGAATTTGCCAACTACCATTGAAGAAAACCTTTCAGTGGCTTTTCATAATCATTTTATGGAAATGGACATGATAAGCATAAACGGGAAAAAAAGCATTCACTTAAGCGATTTAGGGCTTAATGCAGAACTGGTGAAGAATTATGAAAATGGTTCGTCACGCGGTAAATTGGGCTACGCATTACAGGTGATTACTACTTTAACGGAATTGGAAGAACCTTTTTCGGCTAAAATTGTAGCTAATGGTGTTACCATCGAATGTGTTGCCCGAATGATTGTAATTGCCAATTCACAAAAATACGGGACAGGCGTAACCATAAATCCTGATGGAAGAATGGACGATGGAAAGTTTGAGTTAATCATCTTAAAGAACCTCGATTTAATGGTTTTCGGAAAGATAATTACGGGCAATATGCCTGTAGACTCGGAAGATATTGAAATCATTTCTACTAATAAGGCGACAATTACTACAACATCACCAGTTAGCTTTCAAATCGATGGTGAATATATAGGTGAAGAAACCCAATTGGAGGTAGTTATATTACCGGCACAGATGAAAGTTGCGATACCTTGATTCTTGCCAGTCTTCAGTCTCAGTTTTTATTCCGCTGCGCTCCATACAGTTCGGCTGCGCCTCGGGTCAGTCACAGTTTCCAGTCTCAGTGATTACTTCAATTGGCGCCAAACTTACCAGGATTATTAATCATGTTATTGATTAACTTTCCGATTTCAATAGTCTTGTTTGATAAATCTGTGAAGGTTTGCTGTGAGATATATTTACAATTTAATGCAAATTCCAGCCAAACATATGTCTCGGAGTTCTCACCGTCACTATCTGTTAATTTACTTATAAAATGGGCAACATATCTCTTTTTCTATAAGCTTCAGCAATGTTTGAACATACACTTCTTGATGATCTTCTGATTTGATCAGTAAGAGCATATTTTTCTTCAGTCGGAAATGATTTTGATATTTCAAATATTTCCATTGCTAATTCAAATGCTTTTTTATATGCTATTAATTCCTTGAAATCCATTATAAAAATTATTAAATTTAAACAGCTTACTGCCAACTGAGACTGAGACTGAGACTGCCAACTACTTAAACGGATGCCTCTGCTGCCAAACTAAGTCGGGCTCGAGCCTTGGAAATATTTTATCAAAATAATTATCTATCAATTTGTTGTTGTGATAAATAAATCCGGACATAATAACTGGTTCGGCACCAATCGAACTTTTGATTTCAAGCGCGGTTCTTCCAAAGATTATTTCGGTAAACTGATTTTCAATGCCAAATTTTGTCATATTGTAAAGCATGTTCAGATAGAGCATTTTTTCCTTTTGCACCTGTTCGTCATAGCCCAGGAAATAGGTCTCCAAAGTAGTTCCGTTGAGCAACAGTGTATGGAAACCAACCAATTGATTATTCAAAAAATAACCCATCAGGATAAACCGGTCACCACATTGTTTCTTGAAAGAAGAGAAGTGATTCTTCGCTAAAAAGAAGGTGTTGAAAGGTGCATTTTTGGCAACATACTGATACAATTCATAAATTCGGTTCTCCTGCGAAATGATTTCATCCAAAAACAATTCCCGGGTTTCAATGCCATCAAACTTTTTATGCGCGCGTTTATATTGGTCGCGGTATTTCTTTGAAAGTGCTCCAACATAATCATCATTGGTCTTCCATTCAGGTCGCAATTCAAAAATCATGTTCGGCTGGGTATTGAACTCATACATTTCTGAAAAAGCAGAGTCCCTTAATGCAGCAGCAAAATCCTGATAAAAGTCCTTAAACGAAACCAGATGGATTTTTATGTTTTGTTTTTTGAAGTAAAGTGTAATTTCATCAGCACATTGCTTGAGTATTTTTCCAATGGTTTTGGAGTCAATTTCTTTATTGAACACATAGCCATTTTGTCCCGTTATCATATTGTTGCCCAAAAACAAAGTGTGTCCGGCAAAGTTCTTGAAAACAAAATTCCTCGCATGGGTTTTAAAACATTTGTCCCTTTCGCCAAAGGATTCCAGTTTGTTCAGGTTAAGGTATTGCGCCAATGCGACACCGATGAGTTCGGTCGTTTCAAAAATACCAATGTAAAAACACTGCATGTTTGTTGGCGCCGATTCTTCCAGCACTTTTAGGTAGTGCGTTTGCAAAAAAACATTGTCATGCGCAACTTTGTCCCAGGTATTGGGAAGTTGAGCAATAGCCGTATATATTTTATAAGTAACTGTTTCCAATAGGCTAAAAAAAATCGCTCCACAAATGTAGAGCGATTTACTTATAAATGAATGTTAAATTATACCCAACGGCAAACTACTGCTCCCATAAGGGTCATGCAAACAATCCAATATCCGGCGTTAATTGCCATATATTTCCATGATTTTTGTTCAAATAAGCCGTTAATGGCGGTAATAGGAAGTGCTATAAATACACCAGACATGAATCCGTGTAATGCCCCATGTTGGTAAGTCCTGAAAGCTGTCCCATAATCAGCCATAAATGCTGCGTAAGATGGTAGCGCTTTTTCAATAAAGTCAGGACCACCTATTATACCTAGTGCTCCAAATTGATGCACAGTCAATGCAGTCATCATAAAGGCAAGCATAAATGAGTATAGAATGGTTAGGCCGAAGATTTTGATCATGTTTCCTTGTTTGGCTTTTTCTTCTGTCATTCCGGACTCCTTCATCCAGATAGTTCCGAATACTTTCGGGCTATACCAGATAAATCCAATAACTAATGTCACAAGCATTGCGACTAAAACAGCGTAAATGTTAAATTCCATATTGTTTAAGTTTTATTGGTTAGTGTTTCAAATGTAAAAAATATTTTTTAATTGCATTATTTTGAGGAAACTATTCAATTTTAATAGGAATTTTGTAAGTATTTGTAAGATAAATTGATGAAAAAGAATGTCAATAATGCAGTTCGTCGATTTTTTTTGTTTTTAAACGGTTATACTTATAGTTTTACTTCGTCTTAACCTCAAACCTTAAAATGTTATGAAAACTATTTTTACCTATGTCGCCTTATTATTTATTTCTGTATCTGTCTTTGCAGAAATATCTTCAACAGAAAAAAATGCTTTAGTCAAATTAAATAAAGCCACTAAAGGATCTCAATGGATTAACAAGTGGGATTTAAAATCACCGGTATCAACCTGGTATGGTGTGGAAATCGAAAATGATAAAGTGGTATCCATTAAATTGGTTAACAACAACCTTAATGGAGAACTGCCATCTGAAATAGGAAACCTGACTTCTCTTAAGGTATTAAACCTTTTCAGAAATAATATTACAGGCGTTTTACCGGCCTCTATCGGTAACTTAAAGAACCTTACCAAACTGAATATTGCATTCAATCAGGTATCAGGTGCTTTACCGGAAACGCTTGGAAACGCTACCCAATTGAAAACAATTGAAATGCATATGAACCGATTGACAGGTCAATTGCCTGTTGCTGTTGGAAATTTATCAAATTTAGAGACTTTGTCTTTATTTAATAATGAAATCGAAGGCCAAATTCCTGCATCTTACTATCAATTGAAATCACTGAAAGTATTATTGTTAAACAGTAATAAGCTTGTCGGGAAATTAGATAGGGAAGTATCAAACCTGACTTCATTGGAAACCTTGAGTTTGTTTGAAAATAAAATGGATGGTCAGGTTCCTTTTGACTTAGAGAAATTAGGAAACTTAAAGGAAATGAATATTTCCTATAATATGTTCAACGGATTGGTTTCTAAAAACCTGTCTAAACTGGACACCTTAAATATGACGATGGTAAATGATCAGGGTGTTGCTTCTACTTTAAAAGTAAGCATTGATAAGAACTCAGCTGTTGCCAATGATGAATAAGTCTCTGTTATGTATAAATAAAATTTTGTTAGGTAAGTAAGTAAAAAAGTCTTGAGAAATCAAGACTTTTTTTATAGATGTTCGCGTCACTTCGAGTGATTTTGTGTAACAAAATTGTATCGAGAAGTTTTGTATTATAGTTCTCGATTAGCTTCGCTCTGTTCGGCTAAAGCCTCGAGTTATCCCGATTGAAATCGGGACACTCGAACTGACGAAACTGAAGCGCGATTTATTCAGCCGCCACTAATTTGGAGGCACTTCTATAAATATAGTCGTTGTAAATATGTCTTCTGGCGAAACGGCCCGGAGATTCGGCATTTACCATTTTGATATACATTGGTCTTAAGACACCAAAATACTCAAACGAACTTCCGTCTAGGAAAGTAATGTAGAGCACGCCTTTCTCATAATAGAAATCAGCAATATTAATAGTTGAGGTGATTCTTGTATATTCTGATTTATCTTTTTCCAACGTCTCAGGTGCAATGCTTACCAGGAAATGATAGGCAGCAATAATTTCCGTACTTTTCTCTTCTGCTGCCAAACGCTCAGCATCATCCTGAATAGTATCCGGATGCATATCCTTCATACAGTTTCTGTAGATTGTCTTTAGCTCCTTTAAGGTTGCTGTCTTTGTAACGCCCAATAACGTTCTGTATTCAATAATCTTTTTTGTATTCATTTTGCTGGAATATAACCGATTAGGGTTTTTTAAAATTTTTTGCAAAAGTAGTTCTTTTTTTTGGAAGTAGCAAAGTGGTAGAGTTCCAAAGTTCCAAAGTAGCAAAGGCCATTTTTAAACTTTTAAACTTTGGAACTTTGCAACTCATCTTTTAACTCTGTAACTCAAGGCATAGTAACTTTTTCTACTTTTTTCTTGACTTATAAGATATTCGTTGTATATTTGTACCCGAACAGCGCGGGATAGAGCAGTAGGCAGCTCGTCGGGCTCATAACCCGAAGGTCACAGGTTCGAGTCCTGTTCCCGCTACTAAGAGGCAATTCTTTTGAAAACAACGATTTAGAGCAATTTAAATCGTTTTTTTTATGCCTAAATTTAACGTATTTTTACTCAATGAATACGCAAACGCATACGTTTTGACAATCAAGAAGAATTATTCCGAGCCCAAAATCTACGATGCCAATGGAGACATTGCAAAGCGTTGGTATGTGTATTTCTCCTTTAGAAATCCCAAGACAGGTTACCTTGAAAAACAAACACCCATTTATGGAGGAGCGAATAATTTCAAAACAAAACAGGAACGTTATGAAGTTTTAATTGCATATCGTAAGCATCTTAAGAAAGTATTGGAAGAAGGATTGAGTCCGTATGAGGACAATCAAAAGATAATGGAAGCAATTCCAGAAAAACCAGTATTGCAATCAGCTCCACCAAAAGAAGATATGGGTATTGCAGTCACGGAAGCCTTTGCAGTTGCGGTTAAAATCAAACAAAGTGTACTGAGTAAGACTTCCTTTCCCAGCTTTAACAGTAATGTCAAGCGTTTTGAGAAATGGCTGCTTGCAAAGGGAATTGCAAGCGTGCTTGCAATCACTAAGAAAAACGTTATTGAATATTTAAATGAAGTTCTGGATAACACCAGCCCAAGAACCAGAAACAATACCCGTATTGATTTAGGTTCGTTGTTTCAGACATTGGAGGATAACGAAATCATTGCGGAGAACTTTATCAAGAAAATAAACGTACTGAAGACAACACCTGAAAGGAATAAAACTTACACCAACACCTTGCAAGCGGATATTTATAAATACATGGAAGAAAACGACAAGATTCTTCTGTTGTTTGTAAAATTCATATCCTATAATTATCTGCGTCCTATAGAAGTTTGCCGCTTGCAAGTGGGTGATTTGGATTTAATAGATAGAAAACTATATGTAAGAGCAAAAAATAGTCCCATTAAAACCAAAATTATCCCCGAAATACTTATTAATGAATTGCCGGATTTATCGCAAATGAATAAAAAGCATTCCTTATTTACCCCGTTTGCAATTGGCGGTGAATGGGAAACTTCAGAGACCGATAAAAGGGATTATTTTTCTAAACGATTTAAAAAGGTAAAAGACCATTTCAAACTAGGTAAGGATTACGGGCTGTATAGTTTTAGACACACATTCATTACTAAACTATATAGTGAGTTTGCAAAAGCCATGACGCCTAACGAAGCTAAAAGTAAATTGATGCTTATCACGGGTCACAACACAATGGATGCATTGGAAAAATATTTAAGAGATATTGATGCTGTCTTGCCGGAAGACTATTCTACTTTTTTGAATGATTGTCAATAAAGTTATTCTTATTGGTATCATTGCAATGAGATAAAATATTTAACAAATGTTCTACTTGATTAATATTTTATTACTTTAGCTATAGTTCAAGAAACAAATACCACAAAGTTTTATTGAAAAAGTAATGCCCCACTATATTCAAATGAATTGGATATAGTGGCTTTTGTTGTTTATTAACTAAAACTATAATATTATGAATCAAGCAATTGTTGATGCTATTGAAAACCAA
>JAYURX010000344.1:0-3437 GCA_043755965.1 Flavobacterium sp.
GAATGGTCATAAAAGAAAATCGCCGTCAGGTTTTTACTAAACGAATAATCTGCCGTTAATTTTGCTGACCAAATATTTTGTCCACCACCTAATTGGTTGTTATCATAATCTAAATAACGCACAATTGTTTTGTTATTTCTATACGAGAAATCAACTTTTACATTGATATCGCTTTTAATGATTCCCGTTGGATTATCCGCTAATTGTGAAGAGAAAATAACATCTTTGAAACGATATCCTAGACCAACAATGAATTCTTTACCCTGAACTTCTGTCAATAAATTATTGTCAAAACTCATCGATAAACTTCTGTCTTTTTTAATTTCCGCCAAAATTTTGAAAGCATTTTTCATTTCAAAATCCACACGTATAAGCGGATTAAATTGCTCCACTAAGTTGATGTTGGCAATAATTGTTTTGTTATAGAAGTTACCATAACCACCATTATCCTGATTGGCTACGTTAGGGTCGTAATCAAGATTCGAACGGAATGAGTTTATAGTGTACGAAGCTCTGTACGCATGTTGGATTGAGAATCGTTTGAACTTATCTTTAAAGAATTTATAACGCATCAATCCGCTGTACTTGATTGTCCAGTTAGGAATTGGAATATTACGGAAAGCGCTCAGTGAAACACCACCAGCATCACTTCCCTGATAAGCAGCAAGGAAAGCCGGGATTAGGACTGCCTGATTGTTTTTCCCAAAACCAATTGGATAACCTGTATTGGCATTATAAAAGTTGAATCTTGGATCAAGTGGATCGGTAACTATATTTGAGCCTTCATTATATCTTGGAATCGCTGATCCATAGTATTGGGTTGCCAGTCTATTCGCAACAGTTAATCGATTCTCCCTAAAGTCGTCAAAGGCAGCCGAACCATTTTCGTCACTTTTGCCAAATGAGGTTTTGATTAAAACGGTCGAGATAGAGAAGTTACCAAAATTGTATGGCGACTGAGGGTGATATCCACTGGTATCTGTGAAAAACTGCTCTGAATAATTATCCGCATAAGTTCTATCCGCACTCAAATCAATTTTAAAGTCGGGGAACAAATCCATATTAGCCGTAAGATTTAATGTTTTAGTCACCACCTCGGTGTAGTTTTGATTAAACTCCGGATAGCTTGTTAACCAACCTCTTTTTGCGGCTTCATAGCGAACATCATCCTGCCCTCCAAAAACGAAAGACAACGATGGTTTAGAGGAACCAAAGAATCCCAATCCAGGTAAAAACCCAGGCAATACTGTTCCTTCGTTTTGAACATAGTTAATCTGAATGTTCTTAACACTCGTTAGAACACCTTTCAATCCATCCAAAAATACACTTGTAGTTTTTGCCGGCTGCGGTTTGATGGCGACTATTTTTTCACCTGGTTTTGGTAATGCAACCGGTTTCTGGGCTGATGGCGCTGGCTTTTTACCTAATCCAATGTATTTATAAAAGGTTTCCATGGCGAATGCTGTATTCAAACGATGTGAACCTGAATTTTGAATAGTATTCCCTAAATCAAACCCATCAACCGAAGACAAGGCTAATGACGATCTTTGCCAGCTATAATCTCCCGTGTACGAATAGGTAGATTTTACAAACGCCAGGAATGGAATTTTGTTGATTGGCAATTCATAATTGACAACTATTTGTTGGTTGTGCTGGTTTGGTGTTCCAATATTCCAAAAATCTGTCCAAATAGTATTGCTGTTATCCGGTACATTGAATTCATCCAGATAGGTTCGGACAATATTGTTTGTCGATGCTGTAAAGTTTACTTTTAACGCTTTAGTGAGGTTATAATTAAATCCATACAGATAGTTGAACATATAGTTTCTCCTGTATAACGGATCCAAATCAATTCCAATAACATCAACCTGTCTAAACTGTTGTTTGTTGTATTGTCTCATAATATTACTGCTAAACGAAATACTGGCCGGCAGATAGTTAAAATTGAAATCACTTAGCATTTTCCAATACGAACTTTTCTTAAAAAATTTGTTTTTCTTAAATGGTTCAATTGCTTTGTTTTTGAAAGAATACGTATAATCAACGCTTGCACTTACCTGCTTGTCGATATAATTT
The DNA here is from genome assembly GCA_043755965.1 of Flavobacterium sp. Lineage (GTDB taxonomy): Bacteria > Bacteroidota > Bacteroidia > Flavobacteriales > Flavobacteriaceae > Flavobacterium. The sequence goes on from JAYURX010000344.1 coordinate 2,077, forward strand.
TCAATTTCGTAATTGTGTTTTTCGACCTGATTATAGGAATATGAAAGCGTTAAATTCTCAGGGTCATAAATGTGTTGCTTTTGTTCAGGCGCTCTGTCTTTTTTAACACCAATAAAGTTGATACTTTTTCTTTTTGTAAAATCGATTGCCCTGTCTCTGATATTAGCTCTTGCGGCAGCACCAGTGGTGTTATCCAGCAATTGCTCCAAACGAATATCCTGATTGAACGGATCATACTCCGGCGTTATAGTTTCTTCGCCAACCGCATAATTAAACGGTAGATTAATTCCCCATTTCTTTGGCAACAATTTCCCCAAGCTAAGATTAGTAACAATGTTATATTGTTGCATATCTTCTCTGCTTCTTTCCTGTGGCGCTTCCTCTAAGGCTCCAAAACCAATGGTACTTATTCTTCCGGTGGCTGAAAGTGTAGCAAAATCGGCTAGGTTAGTATCCATGTTTAAAACAGCTGCCATTCCGCCTTTGTTATTCAAATCGGCCATACGCAATTCGTTAAACCAAACCTCACCGCAAATAGGTGTCGCGATAGGAGACAAAGGAGTTCCTGTATTGTTTTTAATACCAACCATTAGGGTTCTGACTAAACCAAAGTTTGGATTTCCCTTTATTCCCAAACGCAGGTTTGGATCGCCATCCCCATCGGGTTGAAGGGCTGGGTCATTATCCGGATAGTAAATACCGTTTTCATCCAATAACGTTGGAGAAATACTCAACGCTATAACTTTCATTTTGGTCAACAATGACATATTAAGATTAATCTCATTTTCAGCGGGCCAAATATCTGCTGGTAATGTAGCACCTGCTGCAGTTACCTTAAGTGGGATTTCGACTTGGTAAAAGTTATTGGTGAAGTCATTTCCAAAACGTATAAAACCCTTCATTTGGTTATCCTGCAGTGGGGTTGCATCTGTTGGTAATGCTTCGGCATGTAAAAACATTTTTAGCTTATTGTATTGACGCATGTCAACATCTACGTTTTTAAACACGGCTCTTGAGTCGCCCACTTCTAATCCGCATGCCCGTAATGAAAGCGATTGCTCATTTTGATTGATAACCTGCTGTCCGTTTTGAAGTTGCTCCAGAATAACTCCCGGAGGCGTTACATAATGAATAGGCACTCGCTGTGAATTCTCCTGAATATTGACGGACAATACATCAAAATCGGTATTATCATCTGTTGGATCGGTATCGGTTACCTGAAAGGAATTGTCATAACGTCTCCATTCGCCACGAACTAAATCTAACGCGCCAAAACGCACTGTGATTGGCGTTGAAAATCCGGTCATGAACATTCTCATAAAACGAATGGAACGGAAATCAGAAATACTACCGATAGTGTT
>JAYURX010000345.1:0-3421 GCA_043755965.1 Flavobacterium sp.
AAAAAATTGGCAAGTACTATATCGTTTTAGTAAAATAATAGTTAAGTATTTTAAGAATGAAATTCTTTTAAATTGCGATAAAATGCTAATTTTATAAAAATTATCGACCAACACTATGAGCTACTATAAAATACTCAATTTAGAACATTATTTCAAGATGTATAAAAAATCTGTCCGTGAGCCTAGAAAGTTTTGGGACAAGATTGCCGAAGAAAACTTTACCTGGTATCAAAAATGGGAGAAGGTTTTTGAATTTAATTTTCAAGAAGCCAATTTTAAATGGTTTGTTGATGCTAAAGTTAATATAACCAAAAACTGCATCGACAGGCATTTAGCGAGACGCGGTGATAAAACGGCTATCATTTTTGAACCTAATAACCCGGATGAAAAAGCACTTCATATTACGTATAATGAGCTTTATGAGAGAGTAGCGCGAATGGCAAATGTACTTCGTGAACAAGGTGTTGAAAAAGGAGACAGGATTTGCATTTATTTACCCATGATTCCCGAATTAGCGATTGCTACTTTGGCTTGCGCCCGAATTGGTGCTGTCCATTCTGTAGTGTTTGCCGGATTTTCTGCTGCTGCAGTCGCAGCCCGAATTAACGATTGCGAATGTAAGATGTTGATTACCTCAGACGGAAGCTATCGTGGAAATAAATCAATTGACTTAAAAGTGATTGTAGATGAAGCCTTAGAGAAAACACCTTGCATAGAAAAAGTACTGGTCGTGAAAAGAACCAATACTGAAGTTAAAATGAAAGACGGCAGAGATTTTTGGTTACAGCCTTTGCTTGATGCCGCTATTCCAAATAACGTTGCTGAAATCATGGATGCTGAAGATCCGTTATTCATACTTTACACTTCGGGCTCTACTGGAAAACCAAAAGGAATGGTACATACCACAGCGGGTTATATGGTGTATACGGCTTACACTTTTAAAAATGTTTTTGCCTATGAAGAAAATGATATTTTTTGGTGCACCGCAGATATCGGGTGGATTACCGGTCATTCCTATATTCTTTACGGACCATTATTAAACGGAGCGACAACCGTGATTTTTGAAGGTGTGCCATCTTATCCGGATTACAGCCGTTTTTGGGAAGTAATAGAAAAACATAAAATCACACAATTCTATACCGCACCAACAGCTATCAGGGCTTTGGCAAAAGAAAGTTTGGACTATGTGCAACGCTTCCCGTTAAAGTCGTTAAAAGTTATTGGCTCTGTTGGTGAACCTATAAATGAAGAAGCCTGGCATTGGTATAATGACCACGTTGGAGGAAAACGTTGCCCACTTGTTGATACCTGGTGGCAAACCGAAACCGGAGGAGTTATGATTTCACCAATTCCATTTGTAACGCCAACAAAACCAACATATGCTTCATTGCCCTTACCCGGAATCCAACCTGTTTTAATGGATGAACTACGTAACGAAATAGAAGGCAATCAGGTTACGGGAAGTTTGTGTATCAAGTTCCCATGGCCAGCTATCGCAAGAACTATTTGGGGAGATCATCAGCGCTATAAAGAAACGTATTTTACTGCTTTCCCGGGGAAATATTTCACTGGTGATGGTGCTTTGCGCGATGAAGTGGGTTACTACCGAATTACGGGTAGAGTAGATGATGTCATCATCGTTTCGGGACATAATCTTGGAACGGCGCCAATAGAAGATGCTATCAATGAACATCCGGCAGTTTCAGAAAGCGCTATTGTAGGTTTCCCACACGATGTGAAAGGAAATGCCTTATATGGTTTTATTATTCTGAAAGAAATAGGTGAGAGCAGGGATAAAGATAATCTTGCCAAAGAAATAAACCAATTAGTCTCGGACCAAATTGGCCCGATTGCCAAGCTTGATAAAATTCAATTTGTATCGAATCTGCCCAAAACCCGTTCAGGAAAAATCATGCGTAGGATATTGCGGAAGATAGCCGAAGGCGACTTTAGTAATTTTGGAGATACTTCCACTTTGTTAAATCCCGAAATTGTTGATGAGATTAAAAATGCCAAGGTTTAGTTTTTTAAAGAGTGGATTTGTTGTACCTTTATACCCTAAAAATTAATTATTATGAAAAACTTAAAAGCATTAATTGGGATTATTGTCCTTTTTATCATTATGGTATCTTGTTCCAACGATGGTAGTTCACATACCAACAAAATGAATATTATTGCCAAAGCAACGTATATTAATCCCGCAAAAACCAATACAGTAGGTGTAAATACTACTGATGGAGTAGTATTGACCAGTTTTAAAATCAACATCAAACAAATCGAATTTGAATTATCGGATGACAGTAGTGGTAATGGCGATGGTGAAGATGATGGCGATGATGACGCAGGAAACAGCGGGGATGACAATAACGATGGAGTCTTTGATGGAGACGATGAAGTTGGGTTAGAGGGTCCATGGGAATTGGATTTACTAAACCAAAGCGCACCGGTAACCACAGTAACTATTGCTAACGGAACATATGAAGAAGTAGAATTCAAATTGAACAAAAGTTTAGTAAATACTTCTGACTTGTTTAACAAAACAGTGGAAATCAGAGGAACCATCAACGGAACACCATTTGTCTTTTGGCATAATTTAGAGCAGGAGTTCGAAATTGACTATGAAGATGCCGAACAAAGCTTAGTAGTAAGTAACAACTCATTTGATTTGGTGTTTAACATTGACCTAAACCAACTATTGAGCAATGTTGATTTGACCACTGCGGTTGACGGAAACGGAAACGGAATTATAGAAATTGGTCCCGACGACACTGACGGAAACAATGCTTTAGCCCAACAACTTAATGACGACATGGATGATGCTACCGAAATGGAAGATCAAGACAACGACGATTAATAAATTTATAAAATACATAAAAAGCCTGATAGTTTTAAACTATCAGGCTTTTTAATTATTAATCAACTTATAAAAACTTATGAAACTAGTTCACTTTGGTTTCTAAACACTAATCCGCCACCAAAATTATCTAATAGAATACTACTATCTGTAGCGATTTTGCCCGCTAATATCTCTTTAGAAAGCTGATTCAAAACCTCTCTTTGGATTACTCTTTTTACCGGTCGCGCCCCAAACTGTGGGTCATAACCTTTCTCAGCTAAATACTCAATGGCTTCCGGCGTGGCATCCAATGTAATATTTTGATGCGCCAGCATTTTGATAATACTTTTTAATTGTAAACCTACGATCTCTTTAATATTGGCACTGGTCAATGGGGTGAACATGACAATTTCATCAATACGATTAATAAACTCCGGACGGACAGTTTGTTTTAATAATCCCAGAACTTCTAATTTGGCAACTTCAGTAGCAGCATCTACAGAGCCTTTTAAGTTTTCAAACTTCTCTTGTATGATGGCACTTCCCATATTGGAAGTCATGATAATAATTGTGTTTTTGAAATCG
>JAYURX010000346.1:0-8104 GCA_043755965.1 Flavobacterium sp.
TTAATAAAGAATGCAGTTCAAACACCCAGAAGTACTTTATTTTCTCTTCTTATTGGTTATCCCAATTCTGGTTCATTTATTTCAACTGCGTCGCTTCAAGAAAGAATATTTCACCAACGTACAATTCCTAAAAGAACTTTCAATACAAACCCGTAAAAGCTCGACCATCAAGAAATGGTTGCTGCTGCTTACTCGTTTAATGTTGCTTACATTTTTGATATTGGCTTTCGCCCAACCTTTCTTTGCAGCTAAAGACAGCAAAAAGAACACTAACGAAATGTACATCTTACTCGACAATTCGTATAGCATGGAGGCCAAAGGGAAAAAAGGGGAATTGCTGAAACGCGCCGTTCAGGACTTACTCGAACATGCTCCCGAAACACAGGAATTCTCATTGATTACCAATTCTGATAACTACTGGAATACCGATATCAAAGCCATTCAAAAGGATTTACAAAACCTAAACTATAGTGCTTCACCTTTCCGATTGGACAACCTGATTGCAAAAGTCAATGCGCGTAAATCAGCTTTCAGTAAAGATATTATCGTAATTACCGATGCGGTTGGTTTGGAAACCAATCAAACCAAGAGTTTCAAAAAGGAAGACAATGTGTACTTTATCATTCCCGAAGCGGAGCAAAAGGACAACATTGCCATTGACAGCGTTTACATACAAGAAACACTGGACAGTTTTTACGAAATTGGTATCAAACTATCAGCAAATGGGGAAGATTTCAAGGATATTCCAATTGCATTGTACAATAAAAATAAGTTGGCAGCCAAAACATTAATCAACTTTGAAACGAAAACCAAAACCATCAACTTCACTATTCCAAAAGAAGATTTTCATGGCTATGTTTTGGTTACCGATAAAGGTTTGGCCTATGACAATACCTATTATTTTAGCATTTCCAAGCCAAGCAAAACCAATGTCATCAGTATTGGCGATACGGATAAGAGTAATTACCTGGCTCGGATTTATACAAATGATGAATTCAGTTACAACAATTTCCCGATAGCTAACCTGGATTATAATTTACTCGAAAAACAGGATGCCATTGTGCTGAATGAATTAAAGGAAATTCCGCAGGCGCTACAGACTACGCTAAAATCGTTTGTTTTGAAAGGCGGAAATCTGGTTCTAATTCCGGCACAGGAAAGCAATCCGACGGCGTTGAATTCGTTTATAGTCAACTTTGGCGCACTCCAATTTAAGACCGCTACACAAGCTGAAAAGAAAGTAACCAAAATCAATTTCAATCATCCGCTTTTCAATACGGTTTTTGAAAAGAAGATTGACAACTTTCAATATCCGTCAACTAAAACTTCGTTTGGTTTAAGCAGCACAACACCATCGATATTGACTTATGATGACCAAAGTCCGTTCTTGACTTCCCTGCCAAATGACTTATCATCAGTTTATGTTTTTGCGGCGCCGATAAACAAAACAAACAGTAATTTCCAGAACTCACCACTGATAGTACCAACATTCTATAACATGTCGCAGAATGCCCAGAAAACAGGTGTTAATGCCATTGTAATTGGCGAAATCCAGGCATTAATAACAGATGCCGTATTGTCAAAAGATGAAATCCTTACGGTTAAGAACAGCACAGAAAGTTTTATTCCCGTGCAGCAATTGCTGAACACAAAAGTAAAGATGAGTTTCAATGACAATCCTACATTAGCGGGAAATTTTGGTATCTTTAACGGAGCAAATTTGGTACAGAACATCAGTTTTAATTATAACCGTACCGAAAGTAATTTGGCTTTAGCCAATCCTGATGCCGCAAATAACTTTAACAAGATTGATGATATTGAAACCGTATTTAATACCATTCAAACCGATAGAACCGACACTCAAATCTGGAAATGGTTTGTGATTTTAGCTTTACTCTTTTTAGCATTAGAACTACTCATTCAAAAATTTGTAAAATGAACCTAATCCTTCGAAAAGCCACGATTATAGACCCGAAAAGCCCGTTTCATAATAAGACAGTTGATGTAAAAATTACGAATGGCATCTTTGAGAAAATTGGAGTGTCCTTACCCAAATCAGAAACACATCAGGAGTTCGAACAGCAAGGTTTACATATTTCACAAGGTTGGTTTGACACCAGCGTTTCATTTGGCGAACCGGGTTTTGAAGACCGGGAAACCATTGCCAACGGATTAGAAACAGCGGCTAAAAGTGGATTTACCGGCATTGCTTTGCAACCCAACTCCTATCCTATTATCGACAATCAGTCACAAGTACATTTTGTAAAACAAAAAGCAAAAGATTTTGCTACCGAGCTATTCCCGATTGGTGCTTTGACCAAAGCAAGTGAAGGGAAAGACTTAGCCGAACTCTTTGATATGAAAAACGCCGGTGCAGTTGCTTTTGGAGATTATGGAAAGAGTTTGTCGAATGCGAATCTTATGAAAATTGGCTTGCAATATGCACAGGATTTTGATGGATTGGTAATCGCCTACTGCCAGGATGAAACCATTAAGGGTAATGGTGTTGCAAATGAAGGAATCGTTTCCACGCGATTGGGATTAAAGGGAATTCCCAACTTAGCCGAAGAACTGATAGTTGCCAGAAACCTATTTCTATTGGAATACACAGGCGGTAAATTACACATCCCAACCATTTCGACAGCAAAATCAGTAGCACTAATCAGAGAAGCAAAGAAGAAAGGATTAAACGTTACATGCAGCGTTTCAGTGCATCATTTAGTCCTGACCGATGAAAAGCTGGAAGGTTTTGATTCGAGATATAAAGTGGCACCACCATTGCGAACCGAAGAAGATAGAAAGGCATTACTAAAAGGCATTTCAGACAACACTATTGACTGCATCACAAGTGACCACAATCCGATTGATATTGAAAACAAAAAGATGGAATTTGATTTGGCTAAAAACGGAACCATTGGTTTGGAAAGCGCTTTTGGAGCATTGCTAACTGTGTTGCCATTGGACAAAATAATAGAAAAACTAACTTCCGGTACAGCTATTTTAAATATTGAAGGTCAGGAAATTAAAGAAAAAAATAAAGCTTCTATTTCATTGTTCACCACTACCGGCGATTGGACATTTGGCGCAGCGCATATTTTGTCAAAATCAAAAAACAGTGCTTTCCTTGGACAGCCAATGAAAGGGAAAGCTATTGGAATTTACAATCAGGGAAAACTAATTTTATCATAAGCAGAGTATGGAGAATTTTGAAAAATCAAAAAATACGGCAATCGTTGCCTACTTAACCATTATTGGCAGTGTGGTAGCTATCTTTATGAACCAGGAAGAAAACAAAAGTGATTTTGCTTCTTTTCATATTCGACAAGCGTTAGGATTATTTCTTTCCTTCTTTTTGCTGGGTTATTTTGTGGGTTATGCTAATAGCTGGACAGCTACTTCGGCCTTTTATATCTTTTATTTTATCCTTTGGATTTATGGATTCTCGGGAGCATTGCAAGGTCAAAAAAGAGAATTGCCTGTAGTTGGAGCCTTTTTTCAATCTGTTTTTAAAACTTTGTAATTACTTTTCCCTGTTAATATAGATCCAGCCTGTTTTTGCGGCAAGCTCTGTATTTTTAAAATCAATTACATAGTAATAAACCCCATCGGGCAATTCATCTCCCGTATTAGACTGCCCTATCCATTCATTATAATAATCTGATTTATTGTATACAATCATTCCGTATCTATTAAATATAGTCAATTTTTTGACTTCCAAAAGCCTTAAGTCAAAGTAATCGTTCCTATTATCATTATTAACTGAAATGCCTTTTTGAATACCACAGAAGATGTTATCGACTGAAATAGATTTTATTTTATCACAACCATTATAATTCATCACCTTTACTTCAAACACAACCGGCAATTCTTCATTAATGGGTGTACCCTGTAAATAGGCAGTTATATTAAAAACTGAAGCCGAACTGACGCTTAAGTTATCAACCTGCCAATTGTAAGAAGCTGCATCTGGATTAAAAGTGTTATTTACAGGTAGAATTTTAATATAATAATCGTTGTCCAGACAATAGTCATCAAAGATAAAATCAAAATCGTCATAAACCTTTAATTCCAAAGAAACAGATAATGCACATTCACCTACATCGGGTGTAAAATTATAGTTAGCAGTATGTGTATTGTCAAGTAGCGGAGACCATGTTCCCTGTATATTATCATCTGAAACCAAAGGAAATGTAAATAGTGGATCTCCGTAACAAATAGGCGAAACGCCTGCAAACTGAGGAGTAACTCTTTGATTCACAACAACTGTTAATTGTTTTGAATTGGAACACAGACCCAAATCCGGGGTAAAAGTGTAGGTGGTTGTTGCCGAATTATTAAAGGACGGAGACCATGTTCCCGTAAAATTATTATTGGAGACCAATGGCAAAGGAGAAACTAAATCGCCTTCGCAAATGGGAGCAATTGAATTAAAAACAGGATCAACCTTTTGATTTACAACAATTGTCATAGTCGCACTATTGGCACATAAAGCGGTTGATGAAGGAGTAAATGCATAAGTAGTGGTAGTAGTATTGTCAATATTTGGAGACCAGCTGCCTGGTATACTATTATTGGATACGGTTGGTAAGGGATTAATTGATTCTCCTTCACATATCGGGTCAACTTGTGTAAATATTGGAGTAAGTGCTGGGTTCACAACTACCGTTATCTGTTTTGAATTGGAACACATACCTAAATCCGGTGTAAAAGTGTAGGTTGTTGTTGCCAAATTATTAAAAGCCGGAGACCAAGTTCCCGTAAAACTATTATTGGAAACCAATGGCAAAGGAGAAACTAAATCGCCCTCACAAATGGGAGCAATTGAATTAAAAACAGGATCAACCTTTTGATTTACAACAATTGTCATAGTCGCACTATTGGCACATAAAACGGTTGATGAAGGAGTAAATGTATAAGTAGTCGTGGTAGTATTGTCAATATTTGGAGACCAGCTGCCTGGTATACTATTATTGGATACGGTTGGCAAGGCTGCAATTGATTCTCCTTCACATATCGGGTCAACTTGTGTAAATGTTGGAGTGACTGGTTGGTTCACATCTATGGTAGCTTGAATAGTGCTAATACAACTACCTGCATCGGGAGTAAAAGTATAGGTTGTAGTTAATGTATTATTTACAGCAGGTGACCAACTTCCCGTAATCTGTTCATTCGATATATTGGGTAATGGCAATAAAACATCTCCTGTACAAATGGATGTCGGGAGACTAAAGGTTGGAACAGTCCCGCTAGGCGAAACCACTATTGTCATATTAGCTGTGGTAGCAGGACAATATCCGGTATTTGATGGTGTAAAAGTATAAGTGGTGGTTTGCATATTATTTAATGCCGGCGACCAAATTCCAGTGACACCATTGTTAGATGTAGTTGGCAATGGGTTCAAGGTTTGTCCTTCACAAATAGATGGAACCTGAGCAAACAAAGGCAAAAGGTTTCCACCAACGGATACAGTATCAGATATAGATAAGCTGTTTGAACAAATTCCTGTTCCGCTTAAAATATAAACCAAGTTTATAGTTTGATCGGCTGCTGCATTAGCAATAGTAACAGTTGCAGTTCCATCTGCTCCTATAACAGTATTTTGAGTACTGCCATTATTAATTGTATAACTAACTATATCGCCTGATGTACCTGTAATAGTAAAAACTGCATCCTGTCCTGCACATATCGGATTATTTGTGGTCAAAACCGGCGGCAAAGCAGGCGGAGTACAAGGCGTACCGCAAACTGCAATAATAGGAGGTGTTATAAAATCATAAGACTGTATAACGCTACCTGCAGCACTGCCATTACCCATTGAACCATTAACGAGATGGCCAACATAACCATATCTTGGGCTTCCCAGTTTAATCAAAGCACAAGTATGCCCACCTGTTTCTACCTGGGTAATAACATCTGTAGCCGAAACTCCGGCTGGAATGGCTAAATAATTGGCCCCATCGTCAAACGTTCTGCCAATCATGTAAAATGAGTTATTCCCTGCAGTATATAGCAAGCCTCCATTTTTGATAATCGCTAATCCGGGGTAATATTTATCATGTTCATTGGCAGAAATCCATGCGGCATCGGTAATTATAGTGTTATCCGGATTTTTTGCGTTTACCCAACTGCGTCTTTCAAATGTAGTCCGGTCTCCTAATTGAGCACAACTATTATTTCCCAGCGAATACACTTTAGCGTCGATTCCTAAAATATAAAACGATGGTTGACTGGAAATGCCATAATTAGTCGACTGGATCGATTTGATACCAGGCATTCCGGCAGGTAGTGTCATCTGTTGTGCATAATTATAGCTAGTCCCAGCCGTTCCGTTTCCTAAATAACAATTGTCTCCCCATACCCATAAAGTACCGTCAGATTTTAAAGCATAACCATTGTTGGAATTTCCCCTGCAAACAGTAACATTTGAAAGTGGCTGGGTAGCACTTTGCATCACTTTTGACCAGCGCGTCCAATTCCCACCGGGACCTGCTCCTCTAACATTACCACTTGGTGATAAAACATAAACTTCACCCGAACAAGTTGTTATAATTATAGTACGTGTCGACACAAATAACATTTTTACATCCGGCGGGCTAACTCCCAATGGCAAACCGTCTTCTTTACCATCAACACTAATTTTTTGAAAACCAGTTGATGTAGTTATTGAATTATCCAGAACTGTTCCCTCTTTTCCTAACGCAAACAAGCCCGTAGAAGTCAATACAATGAGCTGTACATTATTGATAAAATTAGATCCCAATCCCATCTTGTATATTTCACCAGTCAGCTCAGGGTAATTGGCTACGTTAAAACTCAACGGTGAGAGCACACTGGACGAGCCGTCATTATCCATCATCTCTCCCCATATCCTCCAGCTACCATTTGGTTCCCGTATATAAGTAGAATGAAAAGCAGAGCCCATATTATCATAAGCTATGCTTGCCGCGTCATTAGTGGAATAAAGTCCGTTATTCCCATTGCAGACTCCTGTATCACATTGGCCGAATAAGGGATTAACAATAAATAGACTTATCCAGAATATTAAAAAATATAGCTTTTTCATCATTAATCTTGAATTGGCGTTAGCAATGAAATAGACTGGACTCTATTATTAGCATCAATAAAATCAAACATTAAATACGAATTCTGAGTGACTAATCCGCTTAAAGCATATTTTAAAATATGTGTGCCATCATAAAGTGCTTTTTTACTATCAATCAAATTGGCAACTATAAAAGTACCAATACCTGCTGAATTAACAGTGGTTGCATTTAATGCTATAGGCTGATGGTCATAGGTGGATATGGTAACGGGAATACTTAACACTATATCGTCTGTTGGCCTGTTTTTAAGAATAGGATTTGAAAAAGCTATATTCTTTCCATCATAAATCATCATAATGCGACTTACTGTTAAATGGATATTTTGAGGCAAATGAGTATCCTCACAGCTATTTTTTTTAACCTTATTCCTGTCAATTATTTTTATTGTATACTCTCCCGGTTTTTCAAATACATATTCATTAATTTTTTCTCCTCTCAAGTGGATCTCTCCTGAATCCCCGGAAATTATAAATTCAATGTTATCATTTAAGTTTTCTAAACTGATACTTTCATTGTATGAAATAGTTATTTCATTTTGGGAATAAACAAAATTATTAAAAAACAACACCAATAAAAAAGTGGTTATGGATTTCATGTATTTAAACCTTTTTTAAATTATTTTTGCAAATCTTTACAGCATTACTCTTTTCAAAGATATCATTTTTTAAAAATTGTGCATATTTTATTAATAAATATTCAGTTATGGGATTACATTATATAGTTCAAGAACCTAAAATAAAGAAAGACAAAAACCCTTTACTCCTATTGCTTCACGGTTATGGCAGTAATGAGGAAGATTTATTCTCGTTTGCGACAGAACTTCCCGACGAATATTTTGTCGTTTCTGCACGTGCGCCTCACGACATGATGTACGGCAGTTATGCCTGGTATGCGATTAATTTTGATGCCGATGAAAATAAGTTTTCAGATATTGGCCAGGCACAAAAATCCAGAGATATTATTGCCAATTTCATTGATGAATTGGTTGCTAATTATCCGAT
>JAYURX010000347.1:0-3394 GCA_043755965.1 Flavobacterium sp.
TAGCCTGCATTGATGAAACCGTAATGTATTCTAAACTTGAACCATTCCCCAGAATCATAGGCATCGGGCTTTTGAGTATCGAAACTTACAGTCATTAAAAGCAACAATAAGAAGAGTACCTTTTTCATGTTTTAATTTTTTTTTAGACTGTAATTACAATTTCTGTTCCAAATGTACCAAAACAAAAAAACCCAGTCAAATTAATGACCGGGTTTTTATGCTATTAACCAACCAAAAAACTATAAATTATGAAAATTTATCCAAAAATTAGAGGAAACCACTCCTCGTTTTTTTGATGGTGCAAATATAATTTAAACCGTTGCATAATTACAAGCTATTCATCGACTTTAACAATTAATTAATAAAAAACAGTTGTTTTGCTGGTTGTTTTTTAAATAATATTCAAAGAAATTTAATTTTTACAAAGTTCTCAGCTGTCTTTGGTTCATTTGGCAATACCTTAATAATTGATTTTCTCCAAACGAATCTCTGTTGGTTGGTTTGGTTGGTCAAAATTTTCAATCAGTGTTATGTATCCTTTTTTGGAAGGATATGCACTAATAGAACTCGTTTCTGTCTTTAGGTTAAGTGTTTGTTTGGCGAACTTTCCATCAGCGAAAGAAACTATACCGTATAACGTACTTTTGTTCCTATTCTTAGTGTTTTTTTCATTATCACTAAAGTAGAATAAAAACTCATCATCGCCCAAATTCTGATAGTCCATAAAATCAAACAGCCCATTCTTTTTAATATCATTTGAATGTGCTGACGTTCCCGGAAATTTATTTTTAAACTTATCTACTTTAAAAACCTGATTAAACTTTAAATCCTTAGACAACTCTAAAAAATACAGATTATTGGTTGTTATTGGCTGCTGGAAAAAAGCTTCGCAAACCGCAATGATTCTGCCATCGCTCAACGGGAGCATATTGTGAACAAAGATGTATCCTTCATTTTTTATCATCCCATTTGACTTAATGTCCAGTTTAGCTCCAATATCCTGCCAATAAAGGAATTTTTTGTCCAGAAGTTTTCCTGTTGTTTTGTCTAACCTATAGCTAAAAAGTCCTGTATTGTCCATATCACTTGTGTTTCCGAACTCCGATTTAGCTGAAAAATTACCTAAAAGAATCACTTCTTTATCTGTTATTTTAACATCAACAACCTTGTATGCAAAATCAGTCATGTTTGGGAATAAAAATTCAGTAATCATTTTTCCTGTTTTTGAATTAAATAACAAAACAGAAAAATCATTTGTCCAAAAACCTCTTTTATAAGAATGATTAAAAAAAACTAGTAAGTCTTTATCAGAGTTAAGATACGTTAGTCCTTTAATTCTTTTTTTATCAGCACCATCTTCGTAAACTGTTTTCCAAACCTCCTTGTTGTTTTCGTCATATAAGGCCAAGTATCTGTTTTCGTATTCTCTGTCTAAATTTCGGGAGTCTACAATCAAACCTACATCGTTACAGAATTGCATTTCTTCGGATTGAACATTGACATAGTTCTTTAATTTTCTATCTGTAGGCGGATTGGATATCATTTTGTGCTTATTAAAAATAAACGAGTCGCTAAGTTTGTTACTTTCCAAATCTAATATTCGATATCTTCTATATCCCGCAATTCCATTTGGGTCAAATTGATCGGTGAACTGAATTAATAATTTCTTCTTATAAAGCGATACGGTTGCAGTAATTTTTTTGGCATCTATAAGCCATGATCCGAATTTCATTTCGGTTATGAATCCGTTAGTGACCTTTGTGAGATTTTCATCCAACACCACGTACTCTAGTTCAAATGTCTCTTTGGCTATTTTATCGGTTTCAAAAAGAAAAAAGTAGCCTTTTATATTATTATTAGAATCTTTAATTACATCTGAGGAATAGAATTTTCCTTTGGACATTTTCTCTAAATCCATCATTTGAGCATTTAATCCCAATGACGAAATAAGGAGAAGCAATAGAAATTTGGTTTTCATATTATAGTTTAAAGTTGGTTAAAAGTATATCGAAATCGCTGATTTTCATATTATTTACAAAGCTCACAAACCTATTGAAACTTGCCGTATTGTGTTTGTTATTATAACTTGGCACATATCGGTTTATCGTATAGTTTGTCCTTGATTTTTGAATTTCCCATAAATTCAGAAGGATGATGTTTTTGTAGAATGTGTTTTCTTTATCGTTCTTATATAACTTCAGTGTTTCATATAATGAGATTCCGAAACTTTTTTCAGTATATAGATTAAGCAGGTTTTGGTTAATGCTGTTCTTTTTTATCTGTTCAAATTCATCCGATTTAGAAATGTTTTCCTTGAAAGTGTTGTTGAGATACTTTTTGATTAAAAGAATACGTGTTGCGCAATCCGGATGTGTTTTGAGAGAGTCAGCCTCGATGCGTTTTTCACCATCGTATTTTTTAAACAGACTTTCTTCCTGCTGAAAGTACTTTTCTTTAATCTTAAATCCTTTTTGTTCAAAAATTGATTTATAATCGTCGAATGTTAATGAGTCCTTTTCGGTATCAGAAACATCTAATTTCTCTAAAAGTGTGATAGCCGCTTTAGGATTACGTAACGTTTTGATGTATAATGACAACCCAAGAGAATCCGCTTCTATTTCCTTTTTTCGATGCTGGCTGTAATTTTGATACATCAGGTTTTTTAGTAAATCATTGGCTTTGGTTGCTTTTCCAAATTTTTGTTTCTGAATTTCCTTGGTCTTTTGAGCAATGTCATTCGATGTGTACAGTTTAGCATATCTTTCCATCCCAAGCTTCACATGGTTCAAACACTGATGTCCAATTTCGTGCGAAATCACAAACATCAATTCGTCTTCATTTTCAACAGCTAAGAATAGCCCGAAATTAAGAACAACAATACCATCGCCCCAATTTCTAGCATTCACACTCGAATCTTTTGACAAAAGGATTTTATACCCTTCGGGATTTATTTTGTTTTTGGTCAGTATTTCACTGAATAATTTTTGCAGATAGCTATTTAAATTGCTGTCACATGAAAAATTATTGTTATCTATTGCCTCTAAAAAATCTTTTTGCGTTTCACCCGAAATCTCCTTGATGATACTTTTTTCGGAGGTACTTGAAGCCACAATATTCTTATTTACAAGCTCGAACTTCTTAATGTATTCGGTGTTTAAATCTTTCTTACAGGCAATCGATGAAGTAGTGTCAATTAAAACAGCATTTAACTGACCGCTTACTAAAAGGCTTTGAGATAAAAATAAAAGCAACAAAATAATCCGCATATGAAATGTATTTGCAACAAAAAAAGGAGTACAAACTCCTTTTCTTGATAAATATAAAAAAAATATTGATAAACAAGTATTGTTACAACGTTCCCCGCAACATTTGCTCTCTTTCAATAGATTCAAAT
>JAYURX010000348.1:0-8028 GCA_043755965.1 Flavobacterium sp.
TAATATTTTTTATCGTTATTTTCTTCACTTAAAAACGGAATGTAATCGGCTACAGAAGAAAACAAAGAATGGAATTTCTGAATGGAAATTATCAGTGAAATTACCCAAGAATTTGGAGCTAATTCTAAATTTAATGGCAATTCTTTTTGTGGATTGTAGAATAGAAGCGACTTTTCTTCCTTCAATTCTAGGGCATAAGTTCCTTCATTAAAAACAAATTTCGCTTTGCCTTTAATCCCAAAATGAAATTGTATTAGCCCTTGATTGATAGGCTTTTTCACGTGAAAACTTTCATTTTCATCACTTTGAAAACGAATTAGGGTGAAATCATTTTCAATTGTTATTATCTCTTGAGAACCCATAGCGATATTTTTTCGTATATAGTTTCGAAGTCAAGCTAAATTATTATTTAGAATCAATCTACATAAAGAAATTGTGAGCACTTGATTTCAGTACAAATTTATAATAAATAACGCTAAAAAGATATTTAACAAACAAAATATCTCACAGCGACACAAAAAGTCCTTACAGCGTTACTTTTATAAATTGGATAGTAATATTTTTGTTGAACTTTTTAAGGAAAGTATAATATGGAAAATTTTAATATGACGAAACACACTTCTTTTTACGCCATTGGATTGAGTTATAAGAAAGCAGATGCTGAGGTGAGAGGTAAATTTAGTTTGGATACTAATGCTAAATCAACCTTATTGATGCAAGCCGAAGCAGAAGGAATTGAATCGTTAATTGTTACGTCTACTTGTAATAGAACCGAAATTTACGGTTTTGCAAATCATCCATATGAATTAATAAAATTGCTTTGCGAGAACAGCCAGGGAACGGTCGAAGAGTTTCAGGAAGTAGCTTATATCTATAAAAATCAGGATGCCGTTAGTCATATGTTCCGAGTTGGAACTGGTTTAGACAGCCAAATTCTTGGAGATTTTGAGATTATTAGTCAATTGAAAATTGCTTTTACTCAAAGTAAGTCAAACGGATTAGCGAATTCTTTTATGGAAAGATTAGTGAATTCCGTTATCCAGGCAAGCAAAAAAATAAAAACGGATACTGAAATTTCTACTGGCGCTACTTCGGTTTCATTTGCCTCTGTTCAATATATTATCAGAAACGTAGAAGACATTGCCAATAAAAACATCCTTCTTTTCGGAACAGGAAAAATTGGAAGAAACACTTGCGAAAATTTGGTGAAACATACCAAGCACGACCATATAACTTTAATCAACAGAACAAAAGACAAAGCCGAAAGATTGGCTCAAAAACTGGATGTGGTTGTGAAAGATTATGCTGATTTACAGTTAGAATTACAAAAAGCAGATGTTGTTGTTGTGGCTACAGGTGCACAAAACCCAACCATTGACAAAGCAATATTAAATCTAAAAAAACCGTTGTTGATTTTAGATTTATCGATTCCAAAAAATGTAAACGAAAATGTTCAGGAAGTGGAAGGCGTGACGCTTATTCACCTTGATCATCTTTCACAAATTACGGATGAGACATTAGAAAACAGAAAGCTTCACATACCCGCTGCCGAAGCGATCATAGAGGAAATCAAAGAAGAATTTATGGCTTGGACAAAAAACAGGAAGTTTGCGCCAACAATTCAAGCATTAAAGGAAAAATTAAATGCCATTAAGGAAGGCGAGCTGAATGCGCAACGTAAAAAGAATTCTAATTTTAACGAAGAGCAGGCGGAATTAATCAGCAATAGAATCATCCAAAAAATAACGAGTCATTTTGTGAATCATCTAAAAGACGGGGATTCAATGGATGAAGGAATTGAGTGGATTGAAAAAGTATTTCAATTAGAACAAGAGAAATCATTCTTTTAAACACGTTACTTTTTAAGGGAAAAACTAAAACAAAGTGACCAACAAAACCATTCGTATCGGAACCCGTGATAGCCAATTAGCTCTTTGGCAAGCGAACACGGTTCAAAAACAACTTCAGGATTTAGGATATAAAACAGAAATTATTGCTGTCAAATCAGACGGTGATATCATTCTGGACAAACCTCTTTACGAACTTGGAATCACCGGAATTTTTACTAAAACCTTAGATATTGCCATGATAAATGGCCAAGTCGATATTGCAGTGCATTCGATGAAAGATGTTCCAACGGCTTTGCCAAAGGGAATCGTGCAGGCAGCAGTTTTAGAGCGTGCCAACGTGTTGGACATTTTGGTTTACAACGGAAATCTGGATTTTCTTGATGCTGAAGGAACAATTGCCACCGGAAGTTTACGACGGCAGGCACAATGGTGGAATAGATATCCAAATCATACGGTTGTGGATTTACGTGGAAATGTAAATACCAGAATGCAAAAACTGAAAGATAACAACTGGAGCGGAGCTGTTTTTGCCGCTGCGGGTTTGGAACGAATAAATTTAAAGCCAGTTAATTTTATTAATTTAGATTGGATGATTCCGGCACCGGCACAAGGCGCAATGGTTGTTTTAGCTATGGAAAATGACAGCTTTACCATTGATGCGGTTTCACAACTCAACGATATAGAAACCGAAATCTGCACCTATATAGAACGTCAATTTTTAAGAACACTCGAAGGCGGTTGTACAGCGCCAATTGGAGCTTTGGCAAAATATAACGAACATGATGATACTATAGATTTCAAAGGGGTTTTGTTATCCATTGATGGGAAACAAAAACTGGAAATTGAAAAAGTAATCGACATTTCGGAGTGGAAGAAATTAGGATTTAATTCGGCTCAGGAAATCCTTGAAAATGGAGGAACCGGGTTGATGGCAAAAATCAAAAACGAATTAAAAAAACAATGAAAAATCAAATTCGCATAGTATCAACCAGGAAGCTTTCGGACAATCAAAAGCAAACGTTGTTGACTGCGGATTTTTTAGTTTTTGACAAGGATTTTATCACTATCAAAAATAAGGATTTTGAGATTGAAAATATAAGCGACTATCTCATTTTCACCAGTCAGAATGCCGTAGAAAGTGTTCTTAGGAATAAAAAAGCAGAAGATATTAAATTGAAAAAATGCTTTTGTGTTGGCCAAAAAACCAAAGCACTGTTGGAAGACAATGGATTTGAAGTGATTGAATATTCGGAATATGCGGCTGAATTAGCTTCGCTAATCTGTAACCAATATCCAAAAAGCTGTTTTACTTTTTTTTGTGGAAATATGAGAAGAAATTTTTTGCCGGATGCTTTGCGGTTTGCCAAAACAAGACTGGATGAAATTGAAGTTTACGACACGATTCTGACACCACATAAAATCAATTTTACACCCGACGGAATATTGTTTTTCAGCCCGTCAGGAGTTAAAAGTTATTTGCGGGAAAATAAAATTGAAGACGAAATTTGCTTTTGCATTGGCAAGACAACTGCAGAAGCATTAAAATATATAACACCAAACAGAATCATTGCCAACCAGCCAACAATAGAAAGTGTGTTAATGAAATGTAGAGAAATTATAGACAATAAAAATGATTAAAAACGACCTTTTTTTAAGAGCCTTAAATAACGAAATCGTAGAGCGTCCGCCTGTTTGGATGATGCGTCAGGCAGGAAGATATTTACCTGAATTCCGAGCTTTGCGCGATAAATACGATTTCTTTACCCGTTGCGAAACTCCTGAATTGGCAGCAGAAATTACAGTGCAACCCATTAGAATTGTAAAACCGGATGCAGCGATTTTGTTTTCGGATATTTTAGTCGTGCCACGTGCAATGGGAATTCATGTAGAGTTGAAAGACAATTTGGGACCAATTATTCCAAACCCAATCCGCACAATGGAAGACGTAAATAAAACCTTTGTTCCGGATGTTCATGAAACGTTAGGTTATGTTTTTGACGCAATAAAATTGACTAAAGAAATGCTGAACGATGAAGTTCCATTGATTGGTTTTGCAGGTTCACCATGGACAATTTTTTGTTATGCTGTTGAAGGAAAAGGGTCCAAAAGTTTTGATACGGCTAAGGGGTTTTGTTTTTCAAATCCGGTTGCGGCTCACACTTTACTACAAAAAATTACCGATACAACCATTTTATATTTAAAGGAAAAAGTAAAAGCAGGCTGCAATGCCATTCAGATTTTTGATTCGTGGGGCGGAATGTTATCGCCGGTTGATTATCAAGAATTCTCATGGAAGTACATCAACCAGATTGTAGAAGCATTAGCCGAAGACACAAAAGTAATTGTCTTTGGTAAAGGCTGTTGGTTTGCCTTAAATGACATGGCGAAATCAAAAGCATCAGCACTTGGTGTTGACTGGACATGTTCGGCAAGAAATGCAAGATATTTATCTGGTGGAAAAATCACTTTACAAGGGAATTTTGATCCAAGCCGTTTGCTTTCGCCAATTCCTACCATCAAAAAAATGGTGCACGAAATGATAGACGAGTTCGGAAAAGACAGTTATATCGTAAATCTTGGTCATGGAATTTTACCAAATATTCCAGTGGATCACGCTAAGGCTTTTATAGAAGCAGTTAAGGAATATAAATAGGAACTGAGTGCCTGAGAGTCTGAGTAACTGAGAAGAAACTCAGCAACTTAGAGACTTAGCAACTTAGCAACTCAAAAAAATGAAAGACAAATTCTATCAATACATATTAAATCTCCAAGACCAAATCACTTGCGGACTTGAAGCGGTTGATGGTGTTGCCAAATTCCGTGAAGATGTTTGGGAACGACCGGAAGGTGGCGGAGGAAGAACACGTGTTATTGAAAATGGAAAAGTTTTTGAAAAAGGCGGCGTAAACATTTCTGCAGTCCACGGTAAATTACCGGAAGCAATGCAAAAAATGTTCAACGTTGGCGAAGCCGATTTTTTCGCCTGCGGATTGAGTTTGGTTATTCATCCAAAAAGCCCGATGGTGCCAACAGTTCATGCCAATTGGCGCTATTTTGAAATGTATCCGTTAGACGGCTCCTCCCCTTCGGGGAGGCTGGGTGGGGCTTGGTTTGGCGGCGGACTGGATTTAACGCCTTATTACCTTTTTGAAGAAGATGCAAAACATTTTCACCAAACATGCAAAACAGCCTGCGACAAACATAATCTTGAGTTTTATCCAACATTTAAAAAACAATGTGACGACTATTTTTGGAACGCACACCGAAATGAAGCGCGTGGAATTGGCGGATTGTTTTTCGACTATTGCAAAGCAACACATGACTCGAGCGATAGCGAACAGGCGAAGCAAATGTCAATGGAAAATTGGTTTAACTTTGTTTCAGAAGTGGGCAATAGTTTCCTTGAAGCCTATGTTCCAATTGTTGAAAAAAGAAAAGATTTAGAGTATACAGAAGCACAGAAAACCTGGCAGGAAATCCGCCGTGGCCGTTATGTCGAGTTCAATTTGGTTCACGATAAAGGAACTTTATTTGGCTTAAAAACGAACGGCCGAATTGAATCGATTCTGATGAGTTTACCGCCGCATGTGCAATGGGTTTATGACCATCATCCGGTTGTTGGCAGTGAAGAAGAAAGATTAATTAACGTATTAGAGAAACCAATAAATTGGATTGAAGATTGATGAATAACGATTTCTGATTTCAGAAGTTCAAATCCATTAAAATCTACAATCCTTAATCTTAAATCATAAATCAAATGTTCCCATTACAAAGAGGCAGAAGATTACGCGTAAACGAAAGCATTCGTTCCTTAGTACGCGAAACCAGTTTGAGTCCGGCGGATTTTATGTTCCCAATGTTTATCACGGAAGGCGAAAATTATCAGTCTGAAATTTCATCGATGCCGGGTATTTTCCGTCGTTCGATTGATTTGACTGTGGAAGAAGTAAAAGAAGTATATGCACTTGGAATTCGCGCTGTAAACATCTACGTAAAAGTTAGCGAAAGCCTTAAAGACAACACAGGGAAAGAAGCTTGGAATCCAAACGGATTGATGCAGAATGCCATCAAATCTATTAAAGCTGCATGTCCCGAAATGATTGTAATGCCTGATGTGGCTCTCGATCCCTATTCAATTTACGGTCACGATGGAGTCATAGAAAACGGAGATATTGCCAATGATGCAACAAACGATGCCTTGGTAAAAATGGCTGTTTCGCATGCGAAGGCCGGAGCCGATTTTGTAGCGCCAAGCGATATGATGGACGGACGCGTTTTAAGATTGCGTCAAGGTTTGGATGCGGCTGGATTTTCTAATGTTGGGATTATGAGTTATTCTGCAAAATATGCTTCTGCATTTTACGGGCCATTCCGCGATGCTTTGGACAGCGCACCAAAAGACAATAAGTCTAATGCTGAGCCTGTCGAAGTACCAAAAGATAAAAAAACCTATCAAATGGATTATGCCAACCGGATCGAAGCCATCAAAGAAGCATTAATGGATGTTGAGGAAGGCGCCGATATGGTGATGGTAAAACCGGGAATCGCTTATTTAGACATCGTTCGTGAAGTCAAAAACGCGGTGAATGTTCCGGTAACGGTTTTCCATGTTTCCGGAGAATATGCAATGATTAAAGCGGCGGCAGAAAGAGGCTGGCTTGACCACGACAAAATCATGATGGAGCAATTGATGTGCATCAAGCGTGCAGGCGCCAGTTTGATTTCCACTTATTTTGCCAAGGAAGCTGCAATATTATTGAATATTTGATATTAAGAGGAGAATGTCCAGTGGACATTCGGTTCATTATTTTTTGTAAATGAAAAAAATCACTTTATTTATAATCTGCATTACTGTATTTGGATGCAAATCGAAAGAGGAAAAACCAGAAAATTCTGTTGACGAAACAGCAACCAAAATTTCCGGTCAGGAACTTTTTGAAGGAGAAGGCAATTGTATCGCCTGTCACCAACCCGACCAGAAAATTATTGGACCAAGTTTACAGGAAATTGCCAAAATCTACAAAGAGAAAAACGCAAGCATTGTGTTGTTCCTAAAGGAAGAAAGCGAACCCATAATCGATCCAAGTCAATACGATGTCATGAAGACAAATTTCGCCATAACCAAAACTATGAGCGATGAAGAATTAAAAGCACTTGAAGATTACATCTATAGTTTCTCAAAATAAATGGTTGTGAACTTCGTGCCTTCTTTGTGTTCTTTGTGGTTAAATTATTAACTTTATCAAATGGAAACTATCTTCATCGATTCGCCACTTGGAATCACCAAAATTGTTGGCGATGAAAATGGCATTTCCGAAATTTCTGTTTTAGGTGAAGGTGACTCGAGAGCGAAGCTCGAACAGGCGAAGCAAATAACGACAGAAATTCCGGCCCAACTTCAAGAATGCGTTTCCCAGCTTCGGGAATATTTTGAGGGTGAACGAAACCATTTCGATTTCAAACTAAACCCACAAGGCACGGATTTTCAACAAAGAGTCTGGCAGGAGTTATTAAATATTCCTTTTGGAAAAACATTGTCCTATCTTGATTTATCTAAAAAACTAGGCGATGTAAAAGCCATTCGTGCTGTGGCTTCCGCCAATGGCAGAAATCCGCTTTGGATAGTTGTTCCCTGTCATCGCGTCATCGGAACCGATGGTTCACTCACGGGCTATGCGGGTGGTTTGTGGCGCAAGAAATGGCTGCTCGAACACGAAAGCCCTTCACAGCAACAATCACTTTTTTAAACTTTTTCTTTCATATTTGAATTGAATTACTTAATTTTAAGTCCGTAAATTCTTAAATTTATTTTGATGATAGAAAAAATAAACCTCAATAACATTCTTTTTCTCGATATCGAAACCGTTCCCGAAGAGGAGAATTTCAATATTCTGGATGATGATATGAAACAACTTTGGGAACAAAAAACACAGTACCAAAGACGCGACGAATTTACCCCGGAGGATTTTTATGAACGCGCAGGGATTTGGGCCGAGTTTGGAAAAATCATTTGTATTTCGGTCGGATATTTTGTCAATAAAGGAGACATTAGAAACTTTAGGGTTACGTCATTTTTTGGTGAAGAGAAAAAGATTTTAAAGGATTTTTCTAATTTATTGGAGAATCACTTTAACCAAGCCCAACATGTTTTGTGTGGTCATAATGCTAAAGAATTTGA
>JAYURX010000349.1:0-3383 GCA_043755965.1 Flavobacterium sp.
GGCATGGCGGATTGCATTATTGCGGGCGGCGCCGAAAGCATGAGTTTTATTCCGATGGGCGGTTACAAGCCAACTCCCGATTACGCTGTCGCAGCCGAAGGTCACGAAGATTACTATTGGGGAATGGGACTGACTGCCGAAGCAGTTGCCAAACAATTCAACGTTTCGCGTGAAGACCAGGATCAGTTTGCTTTTAATTCGCATAGAAAAGCCTTGCAGGCACAAGCCGAAGGCAAATTCGACAAACAGATTGTTCCGATTACCATTGAACAAACGTTCATCAACGAAAATGGAAAGAAAGAAACCAAGTCATATACGGTTACCAAAGACGAAGGACCAAGAGCGGATACCAATGTTGATGCTTTGGCTAAACTAAAACCTGTATTCGCTGCAGATGGTACTGTTACAGCGGGTAGTTCTTCACAAATGAGTGACGGAGCTGCATTTGTTTTAGTCATGAGCGAAGAAATGGTTAAAGAACTAAACCTTACTCCTATTGCAAGAATGGTGAGTTATGCAGCTGCCGGCGTTGAACCAAGAATCATGGGAATCGGACCAGTAAAAGCGATACCAAAAGCGTTGAAACAAGCTGGCCTGACTTTGAATGACATCAACTTAATCGAACTAAATGAAGCTTTTGCTTCACAAGCATTGGCCGTTACAAGAGAATTAGGATTAAATCCGGATATCGTAAATGTCAATGGCGGCGCAATAGCACTGGGACATCCATTAGGATGCACCGGAGCCAAATTATCCGTACAGTTATTTGACGAAATGAAACGTCGTGGAGATAAATATGGAATTGTGAGTATGTGTGTGGGTACCGGACAAGGAGCAGCGGGGGTATATGAGTTATTATAAAAAAGAAAATAGAACAAAGAAAATAGAATATAGAAAATCAGAAAATGAAAGTAAAGAATTTAGAAATGTCTTTTTTCTATTCTCTATTTTCTTTTCTCTAAAAAATTTAAAATGGAAGATATTACAAGAGGTGGACAGTTTTTGGTAAAGGAAACCAAATGTGAAAATGTTTTTACACCTGAAGATTTCAGCGAAGAGCAAATAATGATGCGTGATTCTGTTAAGGAATTCGTGGACAAAGAAATCTGGCCAAATAAAAACCGCTTTGAAGCAAAGGACTATGCTTTCACAGAAGAAGTGATGAAGAAAGCCGGCGAGATGGGATTCCTGAGCGTTTCCGTTCCTGAAGCCTATGGTGGAATGGGAATGGGATTTGTGGATACCTGTTTGGTCTGTGATTATATTTCGGGAGCTACAGGTTCGTTTTCAACTGCCTTTGGAGCGCATACCGGTATCGGGACAATGCCAATTACCTTATACGGAACCGAAGAACAAAAACAAAAGTATGTTCCAAAGTTAGCTTCCGGTGAATGGTTTGGGGCCTATTGCTTAACCGAACCTGGAGCCGGTTCTGACGCTAATTCCGGAAAAACCAAAGCAGTGCTTTCTGCTGATGGAAAATCATATAGTATTACCGGAGGCAAAATGTGGATTTCAAATGCGGGGTTTTGTTCTGTATTTATAGTGTTTGCGCGAATCGAAGACGATAAAAACATTACGGGTTTTATTATAGAAAATGATCCAAGCAACGGAATTACCATGAACGAAGAAGAACACAAATTGGGAATCCGGGCTTCTTCTACCCGACAGGTTTTCTTTAATGAAACTAAGGTTCCTGTTGAAAATATGCTGGCCGGTCGTGGTGAAGGTTTCAAAATTGCAATGAATGCCCTCAATGTCGGTCGTATCAAATTGGCTGCCGCCTGTCTCGATGCACAACGTCGTGTTACCTCTAATGCGGTTAATTACGCCAACGAAAGAATCCAGTTTAATGTTCCTATTTCTAGCTTTGGTGCAATCCGATATAAATTGGCAGAAATGGCTGCTTCGGCCTATGCCGGCGAAAGTGCAACTTACCGTGCTGCGAAAGACATCGAAACGCGAATCAAATTGCGTGAGGATGAAGGTGCTTCACATCAGGAAGCAGAACTAAAAGGTGTCGAAGAATTCGCTATCGAATGTTCAATCCTGAAAGTTGCCGTTTCGGAGGATGTTCAAAACTGTGCTGATGAAGGTATTCAAATCTATGGCGGAATGGGATTCTCAGAAGATACACCTATGGAAAGCGCCTGGCGTGATGCCCGTATTGCCCGTATCTATGAAGGAACCAACGAAATTAATAGAATGTTATCGGTAGGAATGCTAATCAAAAAAGCCATGAAAGGCCATGTTGATTTGTTAGGACCAGCTTCAAAAGTCCAGGAAGAACTGATGGGTATTCCATCATTCGACACGCCGGATTACTCTGAATTATTCTCGGAAGAAAAAGAATTAATAGGCAAACTAAAAAAAGCATTCTTAATGGTTGCCGGTGGTGCCGTTCAAAAATACGGCCCTGATTTAGATGCACACCAACAACTATTAACGGCTGCCGCTGATATTTTAATCGAAATATATATGGCTGAAAGTACCGTTTTGCGTACAGAGAAGTTAGCTAAAAAGGAAGGCGAAGCTAATGTAAAAGAACAAATTGCCATGGCGAAATTATACTTATACAAAGCAGTTGACGTTGTAACCCAAAAAGGAAAAGAAAGCATTATTTCTTTTGCCGAAGGTGATGAACAACGTATGATGCTAATGGGATTACGCCGTTTTACCAAATACACCAACATGCCAAACATTGTTGGTTTAAGAGAAACTATTACCACCAAGTTAGTGGCGGAAAATAGTTATTGTTTTTAGTTAGAAGTAATTGTTAGTTTAAGAAGGCACTCATTTCTGAGTGCCTTTTTTTTGTTTCAAACCATCTTCTTCTTCTATTACCCAACTTAATAAGCCATTCATTTAATGTATACTTTTTTATCCTATATTTAGCAGGAAATTAATAAACACCTACTTTTTCAATGATTACAAGAATAACTTTTTTACTCGCGCTATCTTTTATTCCCGTTAGCATAACTGCTCAGGAAGAAAGCAAAGAACCCAAAGAGCCAAAATGGGATGTTGCCAAACCTGGTGACAGTTTTAACTACAAAAAACAAAACTTTACTACGACTGAAGGCACATGGATGAACCTTGATGTTAGTCCCGATGGGAAAACTATTGTTTTTGATATGCTTGGCGACATCTATAGCATGCCTATTGCAGGAGGCAAAGCCAGTGTGCTTCGTTCAGGAATTCCATTTGAAATACAGCCACGTTATAGTCCGGATGGTAAACATATTTCGTTTACAAGTGATGCTGGCGGTGGCGATAACATTTGGGTTATGAAAGCCGATGGTACTGATGCCAAACAAGTAACCAAAGAAGATTTTAGATTAGTTAACAATGCATGTTGGATGCCTGACGGAAATTATTTGGTA
>JAYURX010000350.1:0-3363 GCA_043755965.1 Flavobacterium sp.
GCAAATCTGTTGTGATAGTAACTTCCCCATCAGAAAGTGGGGTGTAAGTATACCACAAACCAGCAATAGGTCCTCCTGCATTATCAGTAGTAAAATTGTAACATGCACCATCATAAATACCAGTAATTGCGGGAGCAGTATTTGTTCCAACTGAAGCAAGTAAAGGAGTAGAACAATCATCTTGAGCAAATAAAGATAACGAACCTAACATTAGAATCGAAGAGAGTAATAATTTTTTCATAAAATTGTTTTTTAAGTTTAAGACACAAATTTAAGAAAGTATTTTGAATATAATAGTTTTTTAACTATCTTTTTCCCATTTACCTACAACTGAAGTTGCTAAAGCGTTTCCGAGCACGTTAGTGGCGCTCCTGAACATGTCGCAAAAATGGTCAATTGGGAGAATTAAAGCTATACCTTCAATCGGTATGTTAAACATTCCGCAAGTGGCGGCAACCACAACCAAACTTGCTCTTGGAACACCGGCAATTCCTTTACTGGTTAGCATTAAGACTAAAAGCATTGTCATTTGTGTGCCAAAATCAAGATGAACGCCATAGGCCTGAGCAATAAAGATACTGGCAAAAGTCATGTACATCATACTACCATCCAGATTGAATGAATATCCAAGAGGCAACATGAAGGAAACAATTCTGTCTTTCACTCCAAAACTTTCCAATTCTTCCGTTAATTTTGGAAAAACAGCTTCAGAACTTGTCGTTCCAAAGGCGATTATCAATGGACTGACAATATGTTTTAACAGTTTTGTCATTCTTGTCTTTAAAAAAATATAGCCGACCAATAACAATATAAACCATAGTGTCGAAATTCCGACCATAAAAGAACCAAAGAATTTGGCATACGTAAGAAGCAATTCATTCATGTCTCGTATAGCAAAAACACCTGCAATTGCTCCAAAAACCCCAATTGGTGCAAACTTCATAACATAATTCACCATTTTCAAAATGATGTGTGATGTTTTGTCTAAGGCATTCACGACAGGTTTAGCATGCTCACCTATTGAAGCTGCAGCCAATCCGAAGAAGATAGAAAAAATAACAATCTGCAAAATCTCATTAGTAGCCATTGCTTCCACAATACTTTTCGGAATAATATGTTCAATAAAATTCTGTGCCGAAAAGCCCTCGGTCTTTTGTACAACTTCTGTAGCGGTTGATATATCTATATTTCCTAATTCTAAACCAGTTCCGGGTTCTAACGTATTTACCCAAAACATACCAATTAATAAAGATATAAGCGATGCAGTGAAAAACCATGCTAATGCTTTCCCTCCTATTCTTCCAACGGCTTTAATGTCGCCTAGTTTAGCAATTCCAACAACGAGTGTCGTGAATACCAAAGGAGAAATAATCATTTGAACTAATCGGATGAAAATAGTAGCCAGCATCTTTACGTAGCCACTGAAATCCTTGGCAATTTCTTGTGTATAATTATAATGAACAAAAATGCCCAAAAGTCCTCCAAGAAGCATGGCAATAAGAATCTGAACAGTAAGATTGGAAAAGAATGATTTCTTTTGATTTTTCATTGCTCTTTATTTTTGGTAGGTTTTGTTTAATAAATAAAAATCAGCCAGAACTATTGCTGCCATAGCTTCAACTATTGGCACCGCACGAGGCACAACACAGGGATCATGTCTTCCTTTGCCTTGCTGCTCAACCAATGTGTTTTCAGTGGTCAGCACTTCTTGTTTTTGGATTAATGTCGCCACTGGTTTGAAAGCTACCCTGAAATAAATATCCATCCCATTGGAAATTCCGCCCTGGATTCCGCCGGAAAGATTGGTTTTGGTAGTACCGTCTTCATTGTATAAATCGTTGTGCTCACTGCCTTTCATCCTGGCACCACAAAATCCGCTGCCAAATTCAAAGCCTTTCACCGCATTGATGGAAAGCATTGCTTTGCCAAGTTCAGCATGAAGTTTATCAAAAACAGGTTCTCCTAAACCAATAGGAACATTTTGTAAAACACAGGTTATCGTTCCGCCGACGGTATCGCCTTCTTTCCTAATTTCCTTAATATAGTTTTCCATTTTTTCGGCTGTTGCCGAATCTGGGCAGCGAACCGCATTGGTTTCGGTTAGAGAGAAGTCTAATGCCTGATAGGGTTTATCTATAAATATGTCACCAACAGAAGATACAAAAGCGTTGATTTTAACATTGGCTAATACTTGTTTTGCAATCGCTCCTGCTACTACTCTGCAAGCAGTTTCACGCGCCGAACTTCTTCCACCGCCACGATAATCGCGAATGCCGTATTTCTTTTCATAGACATAATCGGCATGACTTGGACGATAACTGTCTTTAATATGTGAGTAGTCTTCCGATTTCTGATTGGTATTAGGAATAATAAAGCCTATTGGAGTTCCGGTAGTTTTGCCTTCAAAAATACCGGAGAGCAATTGAACTTCATCTTCTTCTTTACGTTGTGTAACAATGGAAGATTGTCCGGGTTTCCTGCGTTGCATCTCGTTTTGAATTGCGTTTAAATCGAGTTCAATTCCAGCGGGACAACCATCAATAATACCACCTAAAGCTTCTCCGTGCGATTCTCCAAAAGTAGTGAGCTTAAAAAGTGTTCCGTAGCTATTTCCGGCCATTTTATATTGTTTTAAACAAATATAGCGTAAAGTTTAAAAGTGTAAAAAATTATTATTCAAAAGTTAGCCTGACAAAACATGAATTGTAAATACCTAAAAGAACTTATAACAAGATTTATTGATAGCAAAGAGTTTCTAATCCAGCAACTTAGAGTATTTAATAATTTTGTCAGGTTTCTTTATGAATAAAAATTAAGAATAGGTAAACACAAAAAGAGTTAATTTCGTCAAAAATAATATAAGAAGTTTGTCATATTATATAAGAACACTGACATCTTTTTTGTTATTTTTGCAGTAACTAATTTTAAAAATACAAAAATGAAAAAAATCATTTTATCTGCTTTTATGCTAATTGGATTGGCATTTAGCGCACAAGCTCAAGACATTTCAAAGAACGCCTTAGGTTTACGTTTGGGAGACAACGATGGTTTTGGTGGGGAATTATCTTATCAAAGAGGTTTGTCTAAAAACAACCGTCTTGAATTAGATTTGGGATGGAGAAACAGTAAAAACGTTGATGCTATTAAATTAGTAGGTCTTTACCAATGGGTTTGGAATATTGATGGAGGATTTTATTGGTATGCAGGTGTCGGTGGAGGAATTGGTAGCTGGAGCTACGATTATAACGAGGGTGGAGATAATTATAAAGATAGCGGAACCATCCTTTTAGCAGCTGGTGATATCGGTATTGAATATAATTTTAAAGAAGTTCCGATTCAGTTATCGTTAGATTTCAGACCTGA
>JAYURX010000351.1:0-7938 GCA_043755965.1 Flavobacterium sp.
TCTGAAAAAGAATCCTCTTACTGGATTCAGGCTTAGAAAGAAATTATGAACAAAATTTTATTAATTTTAATATAAGAAGATTATGGTAAATTTAAATATTTACAGATTTATGCTTTTGAATAAAGCAAACGAGCAACAGGTGTTGAGTTTTTACAACGAGGAAGATGACTTATTTGACACGATGAATGAATTTTGTGAATTTATCCATAAAAACATTCGTGCTTATAAAGACAATCAAGGGAAAGATAGAACCTTTACTCTAAGAGATTGTCAAAATAAGGATTTAGACAATAGGATTATTTCTGGTTATTTTGATTCAGCTTATACTGGAGAAAGAGGAAGAGTTAATGATGGGAAATCTAATCGAAAAAAATGTGATATATTAAAAAAGGATTTGGTTTCAAGAGACTTCTTCTTTTTAATACATGTCCCCAAGAATTCAAAGTTTGGATTTTTGATTTTTCAGAAAAAGGAAAATCATGGTGTTAAAACTATTTTTGAAAACGACTTTAACATTTTTATGAGATCAAAAGGAGTTTCTAATTTTTATTTGGAATTGAAACAAGCACCTCCAAGGTATTTTATCAAAAACTATCTTGATCATGGAAAGTTAAAAGAAATTAGATTGATTGAAAATCAGTCGAAATCAGGGTTTATAGCGTTAGATTCTAAATTTGGGAAAGAAGAAAGAATTTTTAAACTTAATGCGAAATCTAATGAAGGTGGAGATTTAAAGCCCTTTTTAGTTGGACTATTCAATACTTTTTCTTCTCCTTTTGAAAGAATTCCATTTTTAGATAATGGTGACTTTGACGAAATAGTTTTCGTTCTTGGCTATAATGGTTCCTCTAAAACTTTTTATATAAAGAATAAAGAGAAAATAAGGGCAAATCTTGATGTAACTAACTTAGTGGAGTTTGAGGATGGAGAGCCAACAACCGAATCGTTGGTAAGAATATCATTAGATATCATAAAGGTTGCTTCATAAACCGTAATTAAAAACAGCTATCAATTTGATAGCTGTTTTCATTTTAACTACTTTTGAAAATAATAATTAAATTACCATGTCAAAAGAAAAAAAAGGAGTGTACACAGGCATTATCGAAAAGGACAAAGAAGGCAATTATTTTTGCGGCGAATATCTTTTGGATTATAAATACACCGAAGCCGGTTTCAAACTTGGTGACGAAATCAATATCAAAACGGTGATCGCCAATCCAAGTGATAAAAGTTATAATCAATACCCAAAAAAATCGAGGAATTTCTTTTTGGCAAACCAAAAGGAATAGCCATTATGGAAGAAAACAACCAAAAACAATTCACGGTAACAGAAGAAATTTTGGCAACACATAGCCAACGTTTCCTAAACTTACTGATGGATTATATTGCGCAATTGTTCCTGTTTATTATCGCATTCAGTGTTGCTGCCGTGATAGCCGAGTCGAATGGGAATAAGGAGTTCATGGCTAATTTTGTAAAAAATGATATTGCACAATACACTTTTGTCACTTGTATTGCTTTGGTTTATTATAATGTTTTTGAAATTTTCTTTGCCAGAACAGTCGGCAAATTTATTACACAAACTATAGTGGTAGATGAAAATGGAGAAAAGCCAAATCACGAGACAATTATGGTGCGTACACTATGCCGGTTGATTCCATTTGAAATATTTTCTTTTATAGGAATGCCCGCTCGCGGTTGGCACGATAGTATTTCGAAAACTTATGTGGTGAATAAGGAGCTGTTAGACGAGAAAAAGAAACAATTTTATTCTTTAAATTGATTAGTCATGATTTCCATTCAAAAAACCACTTCCGATAATCCCGATTTTCAGAATCTTACCGGGCTTTTTGATGAATACCTAGTCGATATTGATGGTGATGAAAAGGATTTCTTTGCGCAATACAACCAAATTTATCTGGAGCATGTTATCGTGTATTATGAAAACGAAATAGCTCTCGGTTGTGGTGCGTTCAAGGAATACGAACCGAAAGTTGCCGAAATTAAAAGGATGTTTGTGCTACCCGACCAACGCGGGAAAGGTATTGCTGTTGCGATTTTAAATGAATTAGAAATTTGGGCAAAAACATCAGGTTATGAATCCACAATGTTAGAAACGTCAGTCCGCCTTGAAAGTGCGATTGCTTTGTATAAAAAGTCAGGCTATAAGATCATCCCTAATTATGGGCAGTATATTGGGGTGGAAAGCAGTGTTTGTATGGAGAAAATGATAAAATAAGATTACATTCGTGTAATCTACCAAAACGTTTAAAATAAAGCTATGAAAAAAACAATTTTACTATTTATTGTCTTTCTTGGATTTTTGACAATATCTAATGCACAGACAAAAACGGTGGAAGTTAAGTCAAAAGGAGTCTATAAAGAAATTGATGTCGAAAGACACAACGAAGCTTTCAGAATATTAGACGGAGAAAATAAAGTGCAGATAGAAAAAACTATCGAAAGTATTTTAAAGAATCCTAACTATTACAACCCTTCTGTGATTTATGCTCTTTCAAGGCAACTTTTCAATCAGGGTAAAAAAGATGAAGCTGCCTATTGGTTTTATGTGGCTCAACTTAGAGCACGTTATGATGCCAATTTGTGTATGGATAAATCTGCTAAACAAGGAGTTTCTCTCTTAAATCAACAGTACGGCCCGGATATTAATATATATGCTTTTAAGGATATTAATAAACTTGAAAAGATAGTTACTAAGGTTGTTGAATTCGTTAGAACAAACGAGGAAAACTATGATCATAGATGGATAAATTTACTTGGCATGGACGCGATGATTGGAAGCATGGAGGAAAGCACAGAGAAGAAAGAACTAAGTCAGCCAAAAGACAAATGGGCAGAAATAAAAAAGAAAACTGTTGACGATTATTACAACGGATTTATGGAATTCGTTAAGAGTAAAAAGAACTAGTAAATCAACGAAAATTATTAAACCATTAACCATAGATTATCAACCACAAACCGTATGAACTGGGAACAACTTTTATCTTTGAAACGCCAAGGCGACACGAGCAAACGGTTACGCGTCGAACAAGACGACACGCGTCTCGGATTTGAAGTCGATTATGACCGGATTATTTTCTCGTCGGCGTTTCGGAGTTTACAGGATAAAACCCAGGTAATTCCGCTTTCCAAAACGGATTTTGTGCACACGCGTTTGACACACAGTTTGGAAGTATCCGTGGTTGGGCGTTCCATCGGAAGATTGGTTGGTAAAAAAATCCTTGAAAAATATCCACATTTACAGGAAATCCATGGCTATCATATGAACGATTTTGGAGCCATCGTCGCGGCTGCTTCACTAGCACACGATATTGGGAATCCACCCTTCGGACATTCAGGGGAAAAAGCTATTGGCGAATATTTTTCCATTGGAAAAGGGCAACAATACAAAGAACAGCTCACTGTTAAACAATGGCAGGATTTAATCGATTTTGAAGGGAATGCCAATGGCTTTTCCGTGCTTTCAAGTTCACGTCCGGGAGTTGAAGGAAGTTTACGTCTCACCTACGCCGTTTTGGGCGCATTTATGAAATATCCAAAAGAAAGCTTACCCAAAAAACCAACCAAAAACATATCGGATAAAAAATATGGTTTCTTCCAATCGGACAAGGATTTCTTTACCGATGTGGCCACAGAATTGGGGATGATTCCGAATAAGACAGGAAATGATGTTGGTTTTGAGCGTCATCCTTTGGCGTTTTTGGTTGAAGCGGCCGATGATATCTGCTACACCATTATTGACTTTGAAGATGGTATTAATCTTGGTTTGGTTTCAGAGGATTTTGCATTGGAATACTTAATAAAATTGGTAAAAGACACCATTGACACTGCCAAATATCAAACCTTAACAACCAAGGAAGACCGAATAAGTTATTTGCGAGCCTTGGCTATTGGAAACTTAATCAATGATGCCGTTAAGGTTTTTATTGAAAATGAAGAAGCCATTCTTAAAGGCGAATTTCATTATGCGTTGACTGATAAAAGTAAGTACAAGGCGCAAATGGATGACATCATCAAGTTGAGCGTAAAGAATATTTATCAAAGTCGGGAAGTGATTGAGAAAGAACTTTCGGGTTATCAAATCATCAACAATCTGCTGGACAAATTCATAACGGCTTACAATAACAACCACGAAGGAAAAGCTACCAATTACGATAAATTGCTGTTGAAAATCCTACCGGAGAAACATCATTTGGAAAAAGAAACTTTATACGATAGACTGCTTCATATCTGCCATTTCATTTCCATGCTGACGGATGGAAAAGCGGTGTTGTATAACAAAATCGTAACGGCTTAATCTTCGTCTTCCTCTTCCTCAAGCAAACCTGAAAAAAGAGACTTTAGACCATCTACATCGATATTGCAGAATTGTTGGAGTTCATCCACTGTTCCGTGTTCAATAAAATAATCGGGTACACCACAAAGAAAGATTTCGTTGACGTAATCATTTTTAGCTGAAAATTCTAAAACTGCACTACCAAAGCCACCGCTAGCTACGCCATCTTCGACAGTAATAATGGTGGAAAATTTATCACAGATTTTGTGCAGTTTCTTTTCGTCTAAAGGTTTTACAAAACCAAAATGATAGTGAGCAAAATGCTTCTCCGTGTCTTCAATATCGTTAAGTGCCGCAGTGACATTATCAGCAATAGTTCCTGTAGATAGTATGGCTACTTTTTTCCCTTTTTTGAGTTTATAGGCTTTGCCAATTTCAATTTGCTGGAAATCAGTTGGTCCCGAAAAGTCGGGATTCCAATCGGTATTTTTACCTCTGCCACGTGGATAACGAATGGCAATAGGATTTTTTAATCCCAGGGAAGCGGTATATAGAATATTCTGTAAATCAATTTCATCCTTTGGCGCATAAATAATCATATTCGGAATGCATCTTAAATACGCTAAATCAAAAACGCCATGATGCGTGGCGCCATCTTCTCCAACCAATCCGGCTCTATCCAAACAGAAAATCACTGGCAGATTTTGTAGTGCTACATCGTGTATCACCTGGTCATATGCACGTTGTAAAAAGGTGGAATAGATGTTACAAAAAACAATCATTCCCTGTGTTGCCATTCCGGCCGAAAGTGTCACCGCATGTTGCTCGGCAATACCTACATCAAAAGCTCTTTTCGGGAAGGCATCCATCATAAATTTCATCGAACTTCCGCTTGGCATAGCTGGAGTAATACCGATAATTTTTGGATTGTTTTTGGCTAATTCTACCAAGGTTAAACCAAAAACATCTTGGAATTTGGGCGGTAAATTTTCTTCTGATTTTTTATGGATTTCACCAGTCGCAGCGTCAAATTTTCCCGGCGCGTGGTATTTTACCTGGTCATCTTCCGCTTGTTGCAAACCTTTACCTTTTGTAGTAACAATGTGGAGGAACTTTGGGCCTTTTACTTTTTTCAAACGCTCTAATTCCTTGATTAAGACTTCAATATCATGACCGTCAATTGGCCCGGAATAATCAATGCTTAACGACTTAATGATATTGTTCTGCTTTGGGTTTTTTCCGTCTTTGACTGCGGTCAGATAGTTTTTTAGAGCGCCAACACTTGGGTCAATTCCGATAGCATTGTCGTTTAGAATGATTAACAAATCGGCATCAGTAACTCCGGCATGATTCAATCCTTCAAAGGCAATTCCGCTCGCAATCGAAGCATCGCCAATCACCGCAATATGATGTTTTTTTTCGCCTTTTAATTGGGAAGCAATCGCCATACCCAAAGCTGCGGAAATGGAAGTCGAAGAGTGCCCAACACCAAAAGTATCATAGATACTTTCACTGCGTTTTGGAAATCCCGAAATTCCGCCTAGCTGACGGTTGGTGTCAAACTTTTTTCTGCGTTCGGTTAGAATTTTATGTCCGTATGCCTGATGGCCAACATCCCAAACCAACAAATCATTTGGCGTATCAAAAACGTAATGCAAGGCAATAGTCAATTCGACAACGCCAAGCGATGCGCCAAGATGGCCTTCCTTTACCGAAACGATATCAATGATAAAATCACGCAGCTCTTTTGCCAATTGAGGCAATTGCGAAAGGTCTAATTTTCGTAAGTCGGTTGGATTGTCGATATGGTCCAGTAATTTTTTTGACATATAGCAAATGTACAATTTGAAATTGTATTTTTACAGCAGAAATTTATAGTTATTTCACAGAGATTCACGGAGAAGAAACAGAGATTCACAAAGAAATTATTCGTGCACCTGCCTGCCGGCAGGCAGGTTCGTGGCAAAATATAAAAAATGGAAAACCCTTTCACCGACGACTATTTTATGAAGAAAGCTTTGCAGGAAGCTGAACTCGCTTTTGAAAAAGGTGAAATTCCGGTCGGTGCCGTAATTGTAATAGATAATAAAATCATTGCGAGAACCCACAATCTTACCGAAATGCTCAACGATGTTACCGCTCATGCCGAGATGCAGGCCATTACTTCGGCAGCGAATTTCATAGGCGGAAAATACTTAAAAGGATGCACACTTTATGTAACTATCGAACCATGCCAAATGTGCGCCGGTGCTTTGTATTGGAGCCAGATTTCAAAAATTGTTTTTGGTGCTTCCGATGAGCAACGTGGTTACCAAATTTTAGGCACAACAATCCATCCAAAAACTCAGGTAATTCAAGGCGTTTTAGCTAAAGAATGTTCGGATCTAATGCTTCGGTTTTTTGCTTCCAAAAGGAAATAATTTTACAGGAAAAATATTCCCAAAAAATAGTTGAAGTTTCAGATAATATTTTGATACTTTTAGCGTTATATAGCTAATTGAGGAAAATCACTCAAGGATAAGTTCTAACAAATAATTCATTTACAACCATGAAAACCAACAAGATTTTTGGCTTGTTCGTTGCAATTTTTTTATTGCAATCCTGTACAAAAAAATCGGCTTCCGATTTTGATTCAGATTACGCTCTTTACAAAGACTACATTACAGGATTTTCATCAGGTTTCGTCTCAGTCAACTCCGATTTTAGGGTGCAATTGGCATTCAACAAAAGTGATTGGAAACCCAATCAGGAATTAGACGATGATTTATTTGATATTTCGCCAAGCGTAAGCGGAAAAGTAGTAGCGCTTTCCAGCAATACCATTGCCTTTATTCCAAAAGAGAAGTTGGATCAAAACACGCTGTACCAAATCACATTGCATCTTTCTGACATCACC
Organism: Flavobacterium sp.; assembly: GCA_043755965.1. Lineage (GTDB taxonomy): Bacteria > Bacteroidota > Bacteroidia > Flavobacteriales > Flavobacteriaceae > Flavobacterium. The sequence goes on from JAYURX010000351.1 coordinate 7,194, forward strand.
AATAAAGTTCCCAAAGAATTAAAAGATTTTAATTTTTCGGTAAAAACACTCAAACAGGATTTTATTGTGAATACACAGGATTTGCAATCCTATAGCAAGGATTGGTATTATCTCAACGGAACCCTAAAAACGGCTGACAATCTTAGCTTTGAAGAAGCCCAAAAAATTATTGAGGCTACACACAACGACAAAGATTTAAAGATAAAATTTGACAAAGCTACCAGTACAAAAACCGAGTTCAAATTTATGATTGACAGTATCCAGCGCTTTGAAACGGATAGTAAAATAGAGATTGCCTGGGACGGCGATGACGTAGATATTGACCAAAAAGGAAAGGCAGAATTTCCAATTCCGGGTAAAAACCAATTTAAGGTACTGACTATTCAGGTTGGCGATGCCAATAACCAATCGGTGTTGATTAACTTTTCCGATCCCTTAAAAAAAGACCAGGACTTCAAAGGATTAGTATCAATTGAAAACACCAATAACCTGAAGTTTTCCACCATGGGAAATGTTTTAAAAGTGTTTTACGACAAAGAGCCGACAGGTTCCGTTGATACAGGAGCGTCTAATCACGCGGTAGAAGTTTCTGCTGCTGAAGCAATCGATACCACGGCGCTAGCCGTTGACACAGCAATGGCAGCTGTAAGTGATGAGCCGGAAATCAAACAAGTTGCTGCTGCCATTGAGCAATCGTTTTCAGGAAGTAAACTGGTTGAGGTTTTTCAGGGCGTTGAAAGCATTG
>JAYURX010000352.1:0-7928 GCA_043755965.1 Flavobacterium sp.
AGTAGTAACGAAAATGATTAAAAATGCACCAATTGTGGCTACCACAAAAACATTCATCAGCGTCAACCGAAGCGAAAAAATTTCTTCAAAAGTGTCTTCGTTCAAAATAACCAGGCGGTTTTTTGTAAACAGTTTTTTCTTGATTATTTTTCGTTTGAGCCGTTTTTCGGACATGATTGTTTGAATGTGGTACAAATATAGAAAATAAGTTGTCTATCATATTGAATCCCCAACGGATTGTCTTATCTACATTTTTCGACTATAATGGAGTCATTGTGAAATTGACCAAATAAGTCTACTGACTCCCGCCGGCAGTCCTCCCTTATTATCAAATCTTTTTACTACTAACGATGTTTAACGTATATTTATTATGTGAAATTCAAAAGAGTGTTATTTTCTTTTTACCTTTGTAAGAGTTTTTAAAAATAAAATCTGCGAAAGCATAAAATAATATATCATGGGAAGAATTGGTGCAACTGAAATTATCATTATTCTAGTAATCGTTTTATTATTATTTGGAGGTAAAAAAATACCAGAAATGATGAAAGGATTTGGCTCTGGAATAAATGAATTTAAAAAAGCAGCTAAAGGAGAAGAAGAAGCTACAGCTACTTCAAAAAAAGAAGAAGAAGAAGCTAAAAAATAATTTCAAGATTTCAAATCCCAAATTCCAATAACACTAAAGTTGGGATTTGGGATTTTTTTTTTGGAGAAGACGTCCCTTGGCTTTGAATAAATTGTATCCTAGTCATTCTAAATTAAGTTTTGTGAAAGCTTTTCCAAGATTTTCAATTACGTCGGTAATTAACATACTTTCTTCGCTTTGTGTTTCCAAAGTAATATCTGCTGCCAGGCCGTGAATATAAACGCCAAGCAAAGCGGCATTTAATGGTTCGTAACCTTGGGCTAAGAGTGCTGCGATAATCCCGGTTAAGGCATCGCCGGAACCACCTTTAGCCAAGCCGGAATTTCCCGTACTATTTTCAAAACTTTTTTCTCCGTTCGTGATAAAAGTTTTGTGTCCTTTTAAAATAATAATCAGCTGTAATTCTTTTGCTTTTGTTGTGGCTGTTTGTCTTCTTTCTGATTCAGAATCGTGATTTCCAAAAAGCCTGTCAAACTCTTTAACGTGTGGAGTCAGAATAGATTTTTGAGGCAGATTTAAAAGTTCTTGCTGATTTTTAGCTACAATATTCAGTGCATCTGCATCAAAAACTATGGGTGATTGTATGTTTTCTACCAAAGATTTTAGGAGGTTTTCTGCTGATTTATCGGTTCCGATTCCCGGACCAATAGCAAAAGAATTATAGGTATACCAATTCTTTTTATCTTCCCTAAATTCAATCATAGCTTCAGGAACAGCCGTGAAAACAGTAAGTCGCTCTTTCTTTGGAATATTTACAGTAACCAAACCAACTCCAGCTCTCAGGCACGCTTTGGCACAAATTATAACTGCACCCATTTTAGATTTGCTTCCGGCAATAATCAAAGCATGTCCATGACTGCCTTTATGAGAATCCGGCAATCTTTTTTTTAATAACTTTTGAATGATATGTAAATCAAGAATAGTCATAAAATTAGTCTTGAACTATAAAATCTTTTGGATCTTTTTTCTTGAACTCAGGTTGGATGTTGATATGGTTAATATCGAATTTTTTGAATAAAACCATTTCTACTTTATCTAACAAAACATTGAATTCACTCATCTTTATATCTTCAGAACAATCGAGATGCGCTTCAAGATGCAATTCGTCGTCGTTCAAATGCCAAACATGAATATGATGCAGTTTATTAACGCCTTTGATTTTGTGAACTTCACGAACCAATTCCTTGATGTCAATAAAATCTGGGGTAAAAAGCATCAGCATTTTCGTTGCCGATTTAATTAAATCATAACTTACATAGATAAGGTAAAACGCAATTAATAAAGTCATTACACTATCAACCCAGAACCAACCGTAAAATTTCATTAGAATTCCGCCAACCAAAACTGCTACCGAAGCCATCATATCCGTCAATAAATGCAAATAGGCCGATTTCATATTAAGGTTGTGTTTAGAATCCTTTTTGAGTAATAAAACAGAGCCTCCGTTTACTAAAATTCCCAAAAGGGCCAACCATATAACTAAACCTGATTGAATTGGTTCCGGATGAAATAGTCTTGTGGAAGCTTCATACACTAAAAATAAGGCAACAACAATTAATGTTATGGCATTGATGAAAGCAGCAATCAGTTCGGCGCGTTTATAACCAAATGTATTGTTTATCGAGGCTTTTCTTCTGGACAGTTTGTGCGCTATTAAACTAAAAACCAGTGAAAGCACATCGGAAAAATTGTGAAGCGCATCCGAAATCAAAGCCAAACTGCCCGAAATGATTCCTCCCACAATCTGGGCAATCGTAATGAGAAGATTCAGTAAAATGGAATAAATTAAATTTTTCCCTCTTACTTCATGCTTATGAATGTGAACATGGCTGTGAGTATGACCCATTTTATTGACAGGCTATTTTATTAACTCTATTGGCATGTCTTCCGCCTTCGAATGACGTATTTAAAAAAGTATCGACCATTTCAACGGCTTGTTGGATTGAAGTATATCGCGCAGGGATACAAATAATATTGGCATCATTATGCTGACGAGCCAACCCGGCAATTTCTTTTGTCCAACACAAAGCCGATCGAATGCCCTGGTGTTTATTAACAGTCATATTGATTCCGTTTCCTGAACCACAAATTACAATGCCAAAATCTGCTTTTCCTGTTTCAACATCCGTAGCCACAGGATGGCCAAAATCGGGGTAATCAACACTATCAAAAGTATCGGTTCCATGGTTGAATATTTCGTGTCCCTTTAGTTTTAAAAAGTCAACAATAGCTTTTTTATAATCCGGTCCGGCGTGATCATTTCCAATTGAGATTTTCATAATGTTGTGTATGTATTAGTACCACAAATTTACGGAAAGTATTGATTGCATTTTTAGTTTATTGTAAGTGTTTGATTTTTAAATAACAAGGTTTTGGTTGAATGATTTTTTTTCACAACTATTTGAAAATAATTATGTTATGTACTTTTTTAATGTTAAAATTTTGAATTGTTAATTGAATTACGCAATTGGTTGATAATCAGTTAACCTTAAATTAACACAGATTGTTAACAACTTCAGATAGAATTTTAGAAGTTTTTTGAGGTTATCTGAATTTAAATCGTAATCAAAAATAGGTTTGAATAAAACAATTTTAGTTTAGCTATTTTTTGGAAAAGTTATCAATACAAAAAGTTTCTTTTTGAACAGAAATTTAGAATTAAAGTTATCTACAAAAGTTATCCTTTTTTAGTTGTGAACAACTGTTAACTAAATCTTAAAAAGGTTTAAAAATAAACGTTTTAATTTGGTATAACTATGTTGATAATTCTGTATAAAAAAAGATAAACTTAAAATCTAATTTTTAAAAATAAAGTTATTGTACAAATGAACACGCTATAATAACCATCAAAAATTTAAATTTTTAAATCTTTTCTTTTTGTTGTTTTTAATATATGTTGATAACATTATTTTCCTGAAAGCTAAAAGTTATATTTTAATTAAAACTAATCACTATTTACTATTTACTAATTACTATTTCGTAATTTTCACCAATAATTAGAAATGAAAAATGAGTAAAAAACCTAAAAAATTCGGGAAGAATGAAAAAACCTTTTCCGAAAAGATATTTAAGATACTATCAAAAAACGCGAATAAACCTTTTAACTTCAAACAAATTGCTGCCATTTTAGAATTGGATGATACTAAAAGCAGAAACGAAATAATCAAGGATTTAAAAATCCTGGCAGCCCAAAAACTGATAATAGAATCAGAACCCGGAACGTATTTAGTCAAAGCGTCAAGTCAGCAATATTACGAAGGCGTTGTTGATATGACTTCAAGAAAAACTGGATATTTTGTTTCTGATGAATTAGAGAACGATGTCTTTATACCGTTTATAAATCTGAATCATGCCTTGGATGGAGATAAAGTAAAAGCGTATGTTTATAACCGAAGAAGTTCGAGAAAACCAGAAGCGGAAGTAATTGAAATAATTGAAAGACATAAAACGGAATTTGTAGGAGTTGTTGATATCCAGAAGAACTTTGGATTTGTAACTACGGCTAATGCCAAAATGTATACGGATATTTTTATTCCGAAGAATAAATTAGGTGAGGCAGAACATGGAGATGTTGTTTTGGTTCAGATGGAAGATTGGCCGGCAAAAGCTGATTCTCCTTTTGGTTCCGTAATAAAAGTTCTTGGAAAGCCAGGCGAGCACAATACAGAAATTCATGCAATCCTTGCTGAATATGGTTTACCTTATGATTTCCCGATAGAAGTGGAAGCGTATGCCAATAAATTGGATACTTCTATTACCGAGAAAGAAATTGAAAAACGTCGCGACATGCGAAAAGTACTGACGTTTACAATTGATCCAAAAGATGCAAAGGATTTTGATGATGCGTTGTCATTCCAAGTTTTAGAAAACGGAAATTACGAAATTGGTGTACACATTGCCGATGTTTCGCATTATTTGCAAGAGGGAACAATTTTGGACGATGAAGCTTATAGAAGAGCAACTTCGGTTTATTTAGTAGACAGGGTTGTACCAATGCTTCCCGAAGTACTGTCCAATTTTGCCTGTTCGCTTCGTCCAAATGAAGAAAAATATACATTTTCAGCCATATTTCAACTGAACGCAAAGGCGGAAGTTTTAGATTCCTGGTTTGGAAGAACTATTATTTATTCGGACCAACGTTTTTCGTATGAAGAAGCGCAAAGTATTATTGAAACCAAAAGTGATATTATTCCGGCAGCCATTTCGTTAACCGGAAAAGAATACAAAGTTTCGCCAGAAATTGTAGCTGCCACTTTGAAGCAGGACGAATTGGCTAAAATTCTACGCAGAAAAAGAATGGCCGATGGTGCTATATCTTTTGATAAAGTAGAAGTAAAATTTAATTTAGATGAAAATTCGGAGCCTGTTGGTGTTTTCTTTAAAATTTCAAAAGATGCTAATCATTTGATTGAAGAATTTATGTTGTTAGCCAATAAAAAAGTAGCCGAATTTATTGGAAAGCAAAAGAAAACTTTTATCTATAGAATTCACGATGAGCCAAACGAGGACAAATTAATCAATTTGCAAACGGTAATTTCTAAATTTGGGTATGCCATAAACATGAAATCCAAACAGGATATTTCAAAATCATTAAATAAATTATTAAATGATGTCAACGGAAAAAAAGAACAGAATTTAGTTGATACATTAACAATCAGAAGTATGAGCAAAGCCAAATATTCTACTGGGAATATTGGACATTATGGTTTGGCTTTTGAATATTATAGTCATTTCACTTCACCAATCCGACGTTATCCTGATGTAATGGCACACCGATTATTGCAATATTATTTAGATGGAGGAAAATCGGTTGATTCAGATACCTACGAAGAAAAATGTGCACATTCGAGTGATATGGAAGGTTTAGCTGCACAAGCAGAAAGAGATTCAGTGAAATACATGCAGGTTAAATACATGCAGGATCACAAAGACCAAGAGTTTCTTGGAGTCATTTCCGGAGTTACCGAATGGGGGATTTATGTGGAAATTATCGAAAACAAATGCGAAGGAATGGTTCGTATTCGGGAAATAAAAGAGGATTATTATACTTTTGACGATAAGCAATATGCTTTGGTAGGTCAGGCCACACAGAGTATTTTGCAGCTTGGTGATGAAGTGTTTGTAAAAGTAAAAACAGCAGATTTAGTTAAAAAACAATTGGATTTCCATTTTATTAGAAGGAACGAGAATTAGTATTCACCTAAATAAAATTTATGAGAAAAATAATGTTTTGTTTGTTAGCAATGAGTTCAATGGCTTTTGGGCAAATTGAAAAAAAACCTGGGGATTTTACCAAAGTAACTTCTTTTGACAGAATTGATGTAATCTTAATTCCGGGTACTGAAAACATTGTCCAATTGGATGGAAAAGAAGCTGAAGAAGTTGAGTTAATCAATAAAAAGGGAGAACTAAAAATAAGGATGCCGCTGAGAAAATTATTGGATGGGGAAAATATTTCAGTTAAGGTTTACTACAAAAATCTGGTTGCGGTGGAAGCCAATGAAGGTTCAAGAATTGCTAGTGCTGACAAAATTAAGGCAACTTTTTTTGATATTATTGCCAACGAAGGCTCTGAAGTAAAGCTTATTCTTGATGTAGAAAAATTAAATATCAGGACAGCAAACGGTTCAAAAGTTTCTTTAGAAGGGAACGCTAAGAATCAGGATGTTTTAGTCAATTCGGGTGGAATTTATGAAGCTGAAAACTTGATAACTGAGCAAACTGTAATTACCTGCAATGCCGGTGGTGATGCTCATGTTTTTGCAAAAGAATTAGTGGATGCCAAGGTAAGGGCAGGCGGAAATATTGTTATTCACGGCAATCCAAAACAAATAAATCAAAAGGTGGTTGCCGGCGGAACCATTAGGGAAGCTAAATAGATTTTATTTACTCATGCGCAATATTTTTTTGGCATTCTTGAACCTTTGGTTACCATTCTGAATTTTAAATTCTAAATTGCAGGGTCAAAATTTTAACAATGATTTTAATTCAGGATATTATATCTGCCATTCCGCTTGGTTTCTTTCTAAGTTTTATGATTGGGCCGGTATTCTTTGTACTACTTGAAACCAGTGTTGTTAAAGGATTTAGAGCCGCTATTGTTTTTGATTTAGGAGTCGTTTTGGCCGATATTGTTTTTATTACCATCGCCTTTTTTAGTAGTTACCGATTGATTCAAAGCATAAAGGATGATCCTGCTTTGTTCATATTTGGAGGTTTGGTAATGCTTACCTACGGTATTATTTCCTTTGTTAATAACAGGAAACAGGAAAAAAAATTCAATATCGACGAAATAGATCCCAAAGAGCTGGCTAAAACCAAATATTTTTCCTTATTCATCAAAGGTTTTTTCCTGAACTTTATCAATATTGGCGTACTTGGTTTTTGGTTAGCTATCCTGATAACCATTGGTCCACAATTAGAATTGAAAACATCCAGGATGTTGACGTTCTTTACCACTTTAATTGTAACCTACTTCATTACGGATATTTTTAAAATACTTTTGGCTAAACAATTACGTAATCAACTCAACCAAAAAAACATCCTTTTAATCAAGAAATTCATCAGCATTGTCTTGATAGTTTGTGGCGTTGCATTATTATCTCAGGCCTGGTTTCCAAAAGAGGGTAAGATAGTTGACAGAGCTTTTGAGAAATTGGAAAATGAAAAATAATTATGATTCAAACCATTCAAATAGTTACTTTACTGCAGGGGCTGTTTTTGTTATTGTATCTGTTTCTGAATCGAAAAAAGTATCATTTCTATAATTATGCTTTTTTATCGGCATTAATAATTTCGCTTATTTTTTACATCGTTGGAGACGATAACAATAATTTATTCCTAAGTAAATATGATTTCTTTTTTGTTGACAAAACACTTTTTGTTACCTTATTATACCTTTTTTTAAAGCATTACAATTCAGCACAACCCATCAAACCAAGGATAGCCTGGTATTTTGTTCCATGCTTGATTTATATAGCTGTAGAATTATATGAAGCAAATTTAGCCGAAACACATTTTATTGAAATCGTCGAATATTCATTGTCATTTATCTTTATACTTTATCTTGTTGCTTCCTTTTACATTTTAAACAGGCTTGAAATCAATATGTTGATAAAATGGCCTTTTTATTTTTTACTGGTCTCATTGTTTACTGGTTATAATGTAAACCTTATTGAGTTTTTATTTGATGAACAATCTCTTTTAAATTTCAATTCAATTCTCATTTTCGAAATATCCATATTGTTTTATTACCTAACTTTTGTCTTTGTTTTGAATAATA
>JAYURX010000353.1:0-7921 GCA_043755965.1 Flavobacterium sp.
CATAATATCGATACCGCAAATATCCAGTCCAATGATTTTAGCAACGCGCTCGGCAAGAAATTTATTTTCGGGATGGACATCATCGGTCACGTCAACTGCGGTTCCGCCCGTACTAAGATTGGCAGTAGATTTAAGGAAAATGATTTCACCTTTGGCCGGTATGGAAGCATAGGTGTAGCCATATTTTTCAAGCTGGGTAAAGGTATCCTGATCAAAAGTGATTTTGGTTAACGAGGATTCATGTCCGTCTCCGCGTAGCGGTTCTTTATTGATTTGATGTATAAGGAAATCCGCTGAATTAACTCCATCACCTGTAATAAACGCCGGAATGCGTTTTGCTGCAGCGATAAATTTGCCATCAATGACTAATATGCGGTAATCCGATCCAGATATATACCGTTCAACAATACTAGTATCACTAAATTGCTTTGCGTATTCAAACGCATGCAAAGCGGCTTCCCAATTTGGGATATTGATCGTCGCACCTCTTCCCTGATTGCCATTAAGCGGCTTAATAACAATAGGATAACCAATGACATCCACTATTTCCTTTAACCCTTCTTCTGTAGAACAACTATCGCCTGCTGCCACCGGAATATAGTGTTGGGCAAGTAGCTTCTTTGCCGCATCTTTATTGCCTGCCATCCTCACTGCCATATCTGAAGTATTACAAGTCATCGTCGCCTGAAATTGTTTTTGCGCCACGCCATAGCCAAGCTGTATCCTTGAATTCGTACCGAGGCGCATCCAAGGAATTCCCCTTCGTTGGGCTTCTTCAACGATACTTTTTGTGCTTGGACCGAGTCCGTGTCGTCGGGCTAGTGATTTTAACTCGGCAATATCTTTATCGAAGTCATAAGGGCAATCTTTGGCTATTGCTTCTACCATTCTAAACGCCGCCTCGGCTGCATAGAGACCAGCCTCTTCAATTGTATATGTAAATATCATGTTGTAAATACCCCTGATATTGGTTCCTTTGGTGCGGCCAAAGCCACATTCCATTCCGGCCATGGATTGGATCTCAAGAGCAACGTGTTCCATCACATGACCCAGCCAGGTGCCGCGTCGAAGCCTTTCAAAGAAACCGCCTTTAGTGCCCTCTGAACATTCATGTGATATCATTTGCGGGAAGACCGCTTTAAAACGTTCTGAAAAGCCTTCGATTTTATCGGTTGGAAAGTCTTCCATTTCTTCCAGGTCCAGCCTAACCTGTATCAATCTGTTGCGGTAGTTGCTCCAAACATTGGGACCACGTAACACTTGTAGTTTTAGGATCTTCATAACTTAATGTTGGGTAAAGTGTTACACAAATTTCACGTTATAAGTTTTTCTAATATTACATAATTTATGTTTTTTTTTATAGAATAGTAATTGACCTTGCTCTCCAAAATTCAAGATTATAAATTTTAAGGCACGAGCGGAGTCAAATAATATCGACAATATATAGAAGGTAAACTACTGTTAAATAACAATATACTACCCAAAAAATCGTATATTTGAAAAGCTCAATCTATTAGAGGACTGAGTTTGCTTTAACCAAATAAACAACTGATTCCCACATGAAGAGATTGTTTACCATCCAGGTTTTTTTAATCCAATTGCTATTTCCGCTAATCGGATTTGGATTCAACTTAACGGTTACTCCTTTCCATGAAACCTGTCCGGGAAATGCCTCTTTACGTTTTACAGTGACCAATACAATTGCGGGGAGCTCTATTGTATATGTGGTTTATAAACTTCCCGATCTTACTACTCCGTACGCTTCAGGAACTGAGGCTACCGTCAACGGACTTACCGCTGGAGATTACCGCGTTATAGCACGGGAGACAGTTGGCAGTTCTACCACAACACAGCAACAGGATGTTACCATAACCACTTCGTTTGTTCCTATTAACTATACGGTGGAAGCGCTCAATCAGGCGTGTTCAACCAGCAGCAGTATTTCAGTTGTGGTTAGTTCGGGAACAGCCGCTACGTATGCTATAATTTCCGGACCGGCAACCTTTCCACCACAAGCATCCAATACCTTTTCGGGTTTGGCAGTTGGTGTTTACAGAATAAGAGTAACCGACAGCTGCGGAAACGCTGTGGTACAGGCATTTACTGTAACGCTCAATCCAACGCTTCTCACTGTAAATAATCCCATCTTCACAGATACCGCTCCGCCATCTTGCTCTGAGGTTGTGGCAACTAATACAATAACACCAGCACCGGGAACGGTAATAGGTTATCCGTTACAAATTGATTATGTTTTGCATTTACCAACAGGAATTACCCATATTCCGGTGGTTTTAAATTCGGGTGACCCAACATCCCAGGACATCTCCCAAATCCTTCCTTATCCGAACAGTCAGGACTATCTTTATGATGTCGTGATAACCGATGCCTGCGGTACAACTTATCCCGGCAGCAGCTTCTTAGTAAACCGGACTATTTCATTAGCCTCAGCCATTACTACACTTCCCTGTAACCAATATTACTTTACCCTTAACGTAGACAATTTTATCGGTCCTTATACACTACAATTTGACAGTGTCCCGGCTGGTTTCAGTCCCGCGGCATTTAACAGCACGTATCCCGGACCTTATACACAGTCGAGTGTTGATTTTGGCAGTGCCTCCCAGCCGGTTCCTATCGGAGATTATGTAGTCACCATCACCGATGCCTGCGGCAAAACCAGAACAGAAACGGTTCGGGTAATAAGCAAACCACCTGTACCCAATATCATAGGAATTAGCAACGGCTGCTTAAGCAATGACGGCCAAATAGTGCTAAGCCTTGCCGACTATGATATTGTTACAGCCATAGTGACCGCTGCGCCGGCGGACTATCCTTTCCCATTACCACATGATGTATCGGCTTTGATAAGCAGCGATGGCAGTATCCTGACGTTGAACCCTGTTCCATTGGGTGACTATATTATCGAAATTACCGATGACTGCGATAACATCATCGCTCCTTTGCCGGTAACCGTACCTCCATTTGAACCTTCGGGAACGACAATCGAGGTATTACAGGGATGTGGTGTGGGTATGGCTTCGGTAAAAATAACAGGCAGTGAAACTGTTTCGGTAAGAATCACGGCGGCTCCTTCAAGTTATCCTTTTTCACTTCCTCATGATGTTTCCAATAATATTATCAGCACCGGCGAAACTTACCTTTCAGGATTACCATCGGGAAATTACACTTTCAGTATTGGTAACAGCTGTGGGACTACTACAAATGAATCGCTAAGTATTGACGGTTATATCATAACAAACAGCAGTTTTTCTTTGGTACCCGATTGCGGCGCGTTTAATATTCCGCTCGATTTTGTGGATAATGTGACCGGAGGTGAAACTTTTTGGCTCCAAAAATTATTGAATTCCGCGACCAACACTTGGGGAGATCCGGTTACAGATGTCGTTTATACCGAAGGGACAGTACCCGACGAAAGTAATTCGTTAGCGCTGCAAAATAATGCTACCAATTTTAATCTTACTATCAACGGCGTGTTTCGGATTGTACATCATTTCACTTCCTATAACAACGGCAGCGACATCAATAACAATCTAGTCACTTCCCCCAGCAAGGACTGCGTCGAAATTTTAGCCCCAAACCTTAGCTTTACCAGTGCTTTAGCCATTAACGATGTCTATCGCATTCCTTGTTCAACCAGCGGTAATTTTGATGTTTTTTTGTCTGCCACTGGTATTCCACCGCTACGTTATCGCATTATTGAAAAAGATGGAATTCCATTTATTGTTGATAATGGCGCTTCAGATATATTCTTAAACCTTAGTCCCGGCATTTATAAATTTGAGGTTGAAGACAGTTGTGGTAATAGTATTAACCGGACATTTGATGCTTCCGATTTGACTTCGTTGGTTATCATCTATCCGACATGCCCTATGTTTAGTTGTGTTAATATAATCTCCGGCAATGAAACTTTTGATTTGTCATCCCAAAATAGTGTCATACTTGGTATTCAGTCACCGGCAGACTATACTTTATCCTATCATCTCTCGCAGTCAGATGCTGATACCAATTCCAATCCGATAACCGGTATAACCAATTTCAATCCTGCTACTAATCCACAGACGATTTACATAAGACTCATTTTTAATCTGTTTCCAAATTGTAATCAGACAGGAAGTTTTGATTTAATTACGGGACAAATACCAAGAATTGATTTGGCACCGGATTACGTGGATTGTGACAGCCAGCCGGTGGTGCTGGATGCTTCGGTAGGCAATTTATCAACAACCGGCTATTCGTGGTCAAACGGATTGACTACACCAACTATTACCATTAGTGACATCGGTACCACTACACTAAACGTCACGGCGACTAATAATTATGGTACCTGCAATGCGTTAGATCTTAGGTGTACTATTTCAAAAGACATTGTTGTGAATATTGCCGATATCCCGGAAATAGATCATATAGATACCGACGATTGGACCGATAATGAAAACAGTATTACTGTTGTCACGACGCATGAGGGCGCTTTTGAATATTCACTTGATGGAATAAACTTCCAGGAAAGTCCCATTTTCTCTAATTTAAGACCAGGACTTTATACGGTTTATGTCCGCGATGTTGGTGGATGCAGAACGCTTACAGAAATGGTATGGCTGCTAAATTATCCTAAATTCTTCACGCCAAACGGAGATGGCTACAATGAAACCTGGCATGTTAAAAACGCAGAAAATGAGCCCGAATTCAAAGTGTACATTTATGACCGCTATGGCAAACTGATTACTGATATTCTTTCCTATGGTCCCGGTTGGGATGGCAAATTCAACGGAAAGGTGTTGTTTGCCGATGATTATTGGTTTGTGGCGCATCGTCAGGATGGAAGAATCCTGAGAGGACACTTTACCCTGAAACGATAATCATTTTTCGCTCCTAAAGTTGCCTACGTCTGAAATCTTTTTTAATTTTAAGTCAAAATGGTAGCACAATGAAACACTTTATTTGCTTTACCGCATTCCTATTCGTTTGCAATACCTATTGCCAACCCGGACTTGGATTTAGCTATACCCATAGGGAAATTGAGCAGGAAGAAGACGATATAGATAACGAATACACCATACAATATGTGTTTAAAAAAAGCCCGGCTGAAAAAGCGGGATTAAAGGCAGGCGATAAAATAGTGAAATTCCATGACGCCCTTTTGGTTTTTGTAAACACTATAGCCATGGCGAATATTATAAAAGATTCACCGGCTACAGTTAACTTGATTATTTCGCGTAACGGTGTCAAACAAAATTTTACCATCAAAAAAGCAGATAAATCAACCTATTTAAACATCTGCCTGGAAGGCAACTGTAATAATGGAACCGGCTCCTTTGTTGACATGAATGGAACAACATATTCAGGAACTTTTAAGAATAATAAAAAAGAAGGCAAGGGCAAGGCAGTTGCGTTTAATGGTGATACTTATGAAGGTCAATGGAAAAATGACAAAAGAGAAGGATTTGGAACATTTACATCACCATTTAGCATTTCAAATGTATTGTCATCCGGCTGGAGTTATAAAGGGGAATGGAAAGAGGATACGATGAATGGCAAAGGAAGAATGGACTATACGACCGGAGGATATTTTGAAGGCAACATGCTCAATAATAACAGAAGTGGTTATGGGAAAGTCGTTTTAAGCGACAACACCATTTATGAAGGCACATTTAAAGACAATACCTTAAATGGAAATGGTACAATGCAATTGCCAAACGGTGATAAACGAACCGGGAATTTTGTGAATGGCAAACTCGAAGGTGAAGTAACTGTTTATTCAAAGGCGACAGGAGAAACTGTTACCGCTATATTCATAAAAGGAATTCAAAAATAATAGCAAAAAAACTCCCGCTTTAGGCGGGAGTTTTTTTATATACTAGTTATACATTTTCTTTCTCATTTCCTGAATCTTCTCATCATCAAGATATTCATCAAAAGTCATATAGCGGTCAATAACTCCATTTGGTGTAATCTCTAAAACACGATTGGCAACCGTTTGTGCAAACTCATGGTCATGCGTAGTAAACAGCACCGAACCTTTAAAGTTCTTTAACGAGTTGTTAAATGCAGTAATCGATTCCAAATCTAAGTGATTCGTTGGCTCATCAAGCATTAAAACATTGGCACGTATCATCATCATTCGCGATAACATGCAACGCACTTTTTCTCCACCGGATAATACGGTACATTTTTTCAGGGCTTCTTCACCGGAGAAAATCATTTTCCCAAGGAAACCACGAACATAAACCTCATCGCGTTCCTCTTCCGTTTTTACCCATTGACGAAGCCAGTCCACAAGGTTTAAATTGCCATCGGTAAAGAATGCGCTGTTGTCATTAGGTAAATACGACTGATTAGTAGTAATCCCCCAATCAAAAGTCCCGCTATCCGCTTTTAAATTTCCGTTTAGTATTTCGTAAAAAGCACTGGTAGCACGTGAGTCTTTAGAAAACACGACCACTTTATCGCCTTTTGCCATATTTAAATCTACATTCTTAAACAATAATTCCCCATCCATTGAGGCAGAAAGATTTTGAACATGCAGG
Organism: Flavobacterium sp.; assembly: GCA_043755965.1. Lineage (GTDB taxonomy): Bacteria > Bacteroidota > Bacteroidia > Flavobacteriales > Flavobacteriaceae > Flavobacterium. The sequence goes on from JAYURX010000353.1 coordinate 6,546, forward strand.
ATTTGGTCTCCGGCTTCTCTTTCCGTTTCAAAAATAATGGCAGGATATCGTCGGCTTGACGGTCTGATTTCGTCTAAATTCAGTTTCTCAATCATCTTTTTACGCGAAGTAGCTTGTTTTGATTTGGCTACGTTGGCACTAAAACGACGGATGAATTCTTCCAGCTCGGCTTTCTTTTCCTCTGCTTTTTTGTTTTGCTGTGCTTTTTGTCTTGCCGCTAACTGACTTGATTCATACCAAAACGTATAGTTTCCTGAGTAATGATTGATTTTTGAAAAGTCAATATCTGAAATATGGGTACAAACCGCATCTAAAAAGTGACGGTCGTGCGAAACCACAATTACAGTGTTATCATAATTCGCCAGGAAATTCTCCAGCCAGGAAATGGTTTCAAAATCCAGGTCATTCGTAGGCTCATCCATTACCAATACATCCGGATTCCCAAACAGCGCCTGCGCCAAAAGCACACGAACCTTAAGTTTCCCTTCCACTTCACCCATCAAAGTATAATGCATATCGGCAGTGATTCCAAGGTTCGAAAGCATGGCACCGGCATCCGACTCGGCATTCCAACCATTCATTTCCTCAAACCGTACCTGCAACTCTCCTATCCTGTCGGCATTCGAATCATCATAGTCGGCATACAAAGCATCCATTTCCGATTTCACAGCAAACAAAACCTTGTTCCCCATCATCACGGTTTCCAGTACGGTATGCTCATCGAACATATTGTGATTTTGGTTCAACACCGACATACGTTTCCCCGGTTCAAGAAAAACTCTTCCTGATGTAGGGTCGATATCACCGGCAAGGATTTTAAGGAAAGTCGATTTTCCGGCACCGTTTGCACCAATCACACCATAGCAATTGCCTTGTGTGAACGTAGTGTTTACTTCGTCAAACAATATTCTTTTACCAAACTGAACCGATAAATTATTTACAGTTAACATGAATTGTATTTATTAAATTTCGGTGCAAAAGTAGTGAATAGTGTTCAGTGTTCAGTACTTAGTGATCAGTTATTTTTATAGTTAGACATACCGAAATCAGACTGAAAATAGTCTTTATTAATTCAAAAAATGTTTGTGTAATTAATGATAAAACAGCATATTTAGCCCATTTAACTTTAACGATAGCTTAACAGTTAAATTCAAACTATCGGGTTAATTTTGTTTACTAGTCTCAAAGAATGCACAGCTATAACAATATAAAGGTTTTAGGTTTTCTCATCCCGATAATCGTTCTTTTCAGTTCGTGTAGAAGCGAGTTTAAAGGTTACGAATATGTGGCCTATTTTGGTGGTGAAGTGGTAAATCCGAATAATCCTTATGTTCTTTTCTGTAAAGACAATGAAGTCATTGATTCCTTCAAACTTG
>JAYURX010000354.1:0-7921 GCA_043755965.1 Flavobacterium sp.
GTCATCAGCGGTTTTGATTTTCTTGACGGCTTAAAAGTAAAACCCCAAATTATTTTTATCACGTCAAAAGCAGAGTATGCTATGAAAGCATTCGATTATGACGCTACGGACTACCTACAGAAACCGATAGCTTTAGATCGTTTTAATGCATCTGTTAGAAGAGCAATGGATTTCCATATGCTTAAAAAAGAAAATCAGGAAGAAGAAGGAGAACATATCTTTATTAAGAGTAATCTTAAGAAACTTAAAATTTATACCAATAAAATTAAGTGGATTGAAGCTTATGGAGATTATGTGAAAGTAGTTACCGAAGAAGATAGCAATCTTGTTCTTTCTACTATGAAATCTTTTGAAAATGATTTATCAAAAGAGAAATTTATTCGGGTTCATAAATCCTATATCATTAATATTGATAAAGTGGAACGTTTCAACAGTAAGTTTGCCGAAATTGGCGTGACCAAAATTCCGTTGAGCCGAAATAAAAAAGAAGATTTGATTAAAGCTTTAGCTATTGCTTAAATCTACTCAATAAAAATCCACATTTACGGTAACTTTAATCGTTCTGTATTGTGATACCAAATCAAAACTATTCAGTATTTTCTGGATAGTTTTTTTTGTGCCCTGCAATGAGGTTTCTCCGGGAATCTTTATCATTATGGTTCGAATGTATTCATTTCTAATTCTTCCGATTGCGGGTTCTTCCGGACCAAGAACAGGAATGGTTACATTTTGCTGCAAAACTTGATACAGCCACATTGAACCTTCTTTAAGCTTTTCAAAATCACGATGTTTTAATGTCAATTTTATCAAACGGTAAAATGGCGGATAGTAATATATTTTTCTTTCGTACAATTGTTCATTGTACATTCCTTCATAGTCATTATTCGTTACTTGTTGAATAATATTGTGCAATGGGTTATAGGTCTGAATAATCACTTTTCCTCTTTTTTCGGCTCTGCCTGAACGACCGGCAACCTGAGTCATCATTTGGAAGCTTCTTTCGAAAGCTCTAAAATCGGGATGATACAGCATATTGTCCGCATTCATAATTCCAACTAACGAAACATTATCAAAGTCCAACCCTTTGGCCAGCATTTGCGTTCCAACCAAAACATCTATTTCCCTGTTTTTAAAACCATCAATAATTCTTTCAAAACTATATTTTCCACGCGTAGTATCTTGGTCCATGCGTTTGATGTTCTTCTGAGGGAATAATTCGGCCAATTCCATTTCGATTTGCTCTGTACCAAAACCTTTGGTTTCCAAATCCACACTCGAGCAAACATGACAATTTGATGGCTTTGCCATATTATAACCGCAATAATGACAACGCAAATGATTCTTATATTTATGATACGTCAAACTCACATCGCATTGTGGGCATTGAGGCACATGACCACAAGTCATGCATTCCAATACAGGTGAAAAACCACGGCGGTTTTGAAAAAGTATTACCTGCTCATTATTAGCAAAAGCTTCCGTAATTTCTTCAATCAATTTATCGCTGAAATGCCCTTTCATCTTTTTTCTGAAATAACTGTCTTTCAAATCAACCAACTCTATTTGGGGCATTTGAACTTTTCCAAAGCGTTCTTTTAAAGTTATCAGTCCAAATTTTTGGGAACTTGCATTGTAATAAGTCTCAATGCTTGGCGTTGCCGAACCCAACAAAACCTTTGCCTTATGAGAATTTGCCAAAACGATAGCGGCATCACGGGCATGATATCTTGGTGCCGGATCTTGTTGCTTAAACGTTTGCTCGTGTTCTTCGTCAACAATGATTAAACCTAAATTAGAAAATGGCAAAAACAAAGCTGACCTTGCTCCTATTACAATTTGGGCCGCTTCTGAATTCTGAAGAACGTTGTTCCAAACTTCCACTCTTTCATTATTGCTGTATTTAGAATGGAAAACGGCAACTTTATTTCCGAAGTGCTCTGTTAATCGGGCAACCAATTGGGTTGTCAAAGCAATTTCGGGCAGTAAATACAAGACTTGTTTGCCTTGAGAAATATAATTTTCAATGAGTTTGGTATAGATTTCTGTCTTGCCGCTTGATGTTACGCCGTGTAAAAGTGAGACTTCTTTTTCTTTAAATGAGTTGGCAATTTCGTCAAAAGCTTCTTGTTGGGCGTGACTTAGAGTTAATTCATTTTCAACTTTGTTCTTATCAAAATTTACTCTGTCTTCCTGAATAAAATATTCCTCAAATATTTGTTTGTCAACCAATGCTTTAACAATGGCAGTTGAACTCTGAGCCATTTCTATTAATTCTTTTACAGAAATTGGTTTTCGTTCCTGGGCTTGCAATTGAAAATATTGAAGCACAAGATTTTTTCTCTTTTCAGATTTTAAACTGTCTAACAATTCAATCAGCTTTTCTTCAGCTAAATAATTTTCGTGCAAACGAATGTACCTAATGAGTTTGGGTTTGTATTCCTCCTGAATCTCTTCCTGAAGTGAAATAATGTTTTTGTTAATCAGTTTTTGAATAACAGGCAGCACCGTTTTTTTATTGAGTATATCAATTATGTTCTGAATTTTCAGCGAAGACTGATGCTGCAGCGCTTCATAAATCAAAAATTCATCATCTGAAAGTGATGTTTCATCTACAAATGTTTCTTTATTTTGAGAAATCAGCGTTTCACTTTCCAATAATAATGCCGATGGCAAAGCGCCACGATAAACATCACCGATATTACACATATAATAAGACGCAATCCAAAACCAATGATTGATTTGGAATTCGTTTACAATGGGCTTTTCGTCAAGGATTTGGTGTACTTCTTTTGCTTCGTAAAGCGTTGGCTCGTTTTGGTGCAAATCGATGACTACGGCTGTATAAATTTTGTTTTTGCCAAAAGGAACGGCAATCCGCATTCCTTTTTCAATAAAAGCAAATTCACTTTCTGAAACCTTATAGGTAAAGGTTTTAGGTAAAGAAAGCGGAACAATAACTTCAATGAAGTAATTCATTTTAAGTACAGTTATTTTTGTCTAACCCAGGTCTGTGATCTTCCAAAAAGCGGAATTCCAATATAGCCGCGAACAATCAGTTTATCCTTTCCTTCGAGTATAATTTTGCAGTGATAACTCTTCCCATTTTTAGGATCAAGAATTTTTCCTCCTTCATACACATCGCCGTTTCTTTTCATTCCCCTAATGATATTCAATCCTAAAATAGGTTTGTTATGATCGTCTCCAGCACACTTTTCGCATTTAAGATGCTTTTTAGACGGTTCAAAGATTTCAATTATTTTTCCGTGAACTTTGCCTTTGTGTTCATAAATTTCAACAATTCCCTTTTCTTTTCCCGTCTCATCATCAATGGTCTTCCACTTTCCAAAAATACTTTGGGAAATACATAATTGAAAAATAAGCAACATAACAATTAATAAGGGTAGTTTCATGGTATTTTGTTGTTATCCATTTCTTTTTGTTTTTCACGTTTGATATGATGTATGGAAGCATTTAAATCAAAACCAATAAGCAATACCATGGAGTTTATCCAAATATAAAACATTACAATCAACAACGTTCCTATAGATCCATAAAGTTCATTGTATTTTGAAAATTTCACAACCCAAATCCCAAAAAAATAAGATAAGATAATAATTAAAATAGTCGTAACAACCGAACCTATAGAAACTAAAGCTCTTTTTTTATCATGCTTAATCCCATATCTGAACAGTATTGATGTTGCCATTAGTATCATTAAAATAATAAAAATATATCGTCCCGTTTCTATGAGCGGAATCTTGTCAGATAAAACATCCTGAATTTTTGTTTTTTGAATGAAAACCTCAAAGATTACAATCGCTGCGACCGTAATTATTAATAGTAAAGACAGTACTATTGACAAGGCTAAGGCAATAACATATTGTCTAAAAAACTTTCGCTTTAAGGAAACATTAATATGATGTGAAGCCTCAAATCCGCCCAGAATTGCATTTACACCATTGGTCATCAGAAAAACTGCCATCACAAATCCCGTAGAAAGCAATCCGCTATGGCTATTGTGCAAAATATCATTGATGATTTTATAAATAGCGTCATAAGTTGTTGGTGGTACGCTTCCCTTAACAAAACCTAAAAAGTCATTCTGAAATCCCTCAATCGGTATAAAAGGGATAAGATTGAGTATAAAAAGCGCAAACGGAAACAAGGCCATGAAAAAACTAAAGGCAATCGCCGTAGCCCGATAGGTAATCTCTCCCTCAAAAATTCCTGTAAAATAGAAATCGAGCAGATCATACAACGACATTCCATGAAGCCATGGCAGTGTAATTCGCTTTAGCAAAAACACAAGCTGTTTGATGACAGGAAGTTTTATGAATTTATTTTCGGTTGCTGCTGCTGACATTTAAAAGGCTTTTAGACTTAAATCCATATTGTAAACAGAATGTGTCAGCGCCCCTGAAGAAATATAGTCAACGCCACATTCAGCATATTGACGGATAGTTTTCTCGTTAATGTTTCCTGATGATTCAGTCAAACATTTGTCTCCAATCATATCAACAGCTTTACGTGTGTCGTCAAAATTAAAGTTGTCAATCAGGATTCGGTATACACCTTCGTTTTGAAGGATTTCTTTTATTTCGTCAAGGTTTCTGGCTTCTACAATAATCTGTAAATCCAGGTTATTAAACTTCAAAAAGGCTGCGGTTTTGTTAATTGCATTTGTAATTCCACCAGCAAAATCATTGTGATTGTCTTTCAACATAACCATATCATACAGGGCAAAACGATGGTTTTCACCACCACCAATTTTGACTGCCCATTTTTCGCAGGCGCGAAATCCCGGTGTGGTTTTACGTGTATCTAAAATTTTGGTTTTTGTACCTTCCAATAGTTTTACATATTGGTTGGTTTTGGTAGCAATAGCTGACATTCGCTGCATAGAATTCAATACCAGGCGTTCCGCTTTCAGAATAGATTGTGAACTTCCCGAAACATGAAAAACAATATCGCCATGGGATACTTCTGTTCCATCATTAATAAAAGTTTCGATTTCCAAAGTTGGATCTACATTCTGGAAAATCATTTTGGCAAACTCTACTCCGGCGATAATTCCGGTGTCCTTGACCAAAAGCTTAGCTTTTCCTTTGGCAGCATTGGGAATGCAAGCCAACGAGCTATAATCACCCGGACCAATATCCTCTCGGATTCCGTTTTGTATAATTATTTGTAACTCTTTTTGAAACTGTTCTTCTGAAATCATCTGAAAAAACTATTGATTGGCTAAAATAATACTTTTTTAGATACGTCCTACGGCCTTTAGATTGTTAGATTGTTAGATTGTTAGATTTTTTTTCTATGTGTCTAAGAGCGAAGCGTATCTTAAAATCCAAGAGGTGCAGCCGTTTCTAAAGCGAAGCGTATCTTAAAATTATTATCTTTGCGGCACAACAACACAACACATGTACAAACTACTCATTCGCCCCTTTTTATTTTGGTTTGATCCGGAAGAAGTCCATCATTTTTCCTTTAGTTTTATCCGGTTTATTTCCAAAATTCCTTTTGTTCCGGGCATTTTAAAATTCATTTACGAAGTCAAAGACAATCGATTGGAACGCGAAGTTTTTGGGCTGAAATTTAAAAATCCTGTTGGATTGGCAGCTGGATTTGATAAGGATGCCAAATGCTATCAGGAACTTTCTAACTTTGGTTTCGGCTTTATTGAAATCGGAACGCTGACACCAAAACCCCAGGATGGAAATCCAAAGAAACGCTTGTTCCGTTTAAAACAAGACAGCGCCATCATCAACCGAATGGGCTTTAACAATGGCGGAGTTGATGCCGCAGTGTTGAGATTAAAGAAACTCGAGGCAAAGCCGAACAGAGCGAAGCTAAATAAAGATGTTCTCATTGGTGGAAACATCGGTAAAAACAAACTTACTCCGAACGAAGATGCTGTTTCTGATTACCTAATTTGCTTTGAAACCTTGTTTGATTATGTTGATTATTTCGTAGTGAATGTTAGTTCGCCAAATACTCCGAATCTAAGAGAACTGCAGGAAAAAAAACCGCTGACCGAATTATTATCAAAACTCGAAACCCGGAACTCGCAACATAAAACCAAAAAGCCAATCCTCTTAAAAATCGCTCCCGATTTGACCGACGAGCAATTATTGGATATCATAGACATCGTAAACGAAACCAAAATCGCGGGCGTAATTGCAACCAATACGACAATTTCCAGAGACGGTTTGGAATCAGAAAACAAAACAGAAACTGGCGGATTATCAGGAAAACCGTTGGCAAAACGGTCAACAGAAGTAATTCGTTTTCTTTCGGAGAAAAGCAATAAGTCATTTCCAATTATTGGCGTTGGCGGAATCCATTCGGCTGATGATGCTTTAGAAAAATTGGAAGCCGGCGCGAGTTTAATACAATTGTATACCGGATTTATTTATGAAGGTCCAAAATTGGTAACCGAAATCAATAAGGCAATACTAAAAAGCAAGTAAACAGTATGCTGTTAATAATTCATACCATCCCTAAAGGGATTTATTATCCTCGGGGGTTTTTGTTACCATTATTAAATCCCTAAAGGGATTATATTGTTTATTTGTGCTAAAATTTTAATCCCTAAAGGGACTGATTATATGCAATATTTGTGCTTAAATTTCAATCCGTTACGGATTTAATATTGGTAGAAAATGCAACATTATTGATTTAAAAACCCCGTCAGGGGTGACATAAAACAGCTTGTTTCTTTACACAAATCCACACTCAATTTGTTTTGCCAAGTTTACTATCTTTGAAGACCAAATGAAAAAAATCAAAATCATAGAATGCCCACGAGATGCCATGCAAGGCATAAAAGACTTCATTCCTACTATGAAAAAAGTGGAATACATTCAGTCCTTGCTTCGGGTTGGTTTCGATACGATTGATTTTGGAAGTTTTGTTTCGCCAAAAGCGATTCCGCAAATGCAGGACACTGCCGAAGTTTTGGCGCAACTCGATTTATCACAAACGCAAAGTAAATTATTAGCAATCATTGCCAATACGCAAGGTGCTCAAGTTGCTTCGACACATAAGGAAATTCAATATCTGGGTTTTCCTTTTTCGATTTCAGAGAACTTTCAGATGCGGAATACACATAAAACCATTGCTGAAAGCTTGTTGACACTTCAGGAGATTTTAGATATTGCTGACGCTTCAAATAAAGAAGTCGTCACCTACATTTCAATGGGGTTTGGTAATCCTTATGGCGATCCGTGGAATGTTGAAATTGTGGGAGAATGGACAGAAAAACTGGCCAATATGGGCGTGAAAATCCTATCGCTTTCTGATACTGTCGGAAGTTCTACTCCGGATGTAATTACTTATTTGTTTTCGAATTTGATTCCAAAATATCCGCACATTGAATTTGGCGCACACTTACACACAACTCCCGATAAATGGCATGAAAAAATTGATGCTGCATATAATGCCGGCTGTATCCGTTTTGATGGAGCGATTCAGGGATTTGGCGGTTGCCCAATGGCAAAAGATGATTTAACAGGCAATATGCCTACGGAGAAACTTCTATCCTATTTCACTACGCAAAAGGCAAATACCAATACAAGTCCGATGAGTTTTGAAAGTGCTTACAATGAAGCCACAAAGATTTTTACGGCTTACCATTAAAAAACTTCCAACTTCCAACTTCAAGCTTCCAACTTTTTATTACATTTGCATGCAATTTAACTACAACTACAAATTGCAATGAAAGCACACTCAACTAAAATCGTTGGCGAAGGTCTTACTTACGACGATGTACTGCTCATCCCAAATTATTCAGAAGTTTTACCGCGCGAAGTCAGTATCCAATCAAAGTTTTCGAGAAATATTACTTTGAATGTTCCTATTGTTTCAGCAGCGATGGATACGGTTACCGAAAGCTCTATGGCAATTGCCATGGCTCAAGAAG
>JAYURX010000355.1:0-3350 GCA_043755965.1 Flavobacterium sp.
CAGAAATATGATTTCGAAAGTATTAAATCCTACCAGACTTTTGCGGAACGAATTCCGGTTTCTTCTTATGAAGATTTGGAACCGATGATTGAGCTTACCCGAAAAGGCGCGCAGAATGTTTTTTGGAACACACCGATAAAATGGTTTGCCAAATCAAGTGGCACCACAAATGCAAAAAGTAAATTTATTCCGGTGAGCAACGAGGCTTTGGAAGATTGTCATTACAAAGGCAGTAAGGATTTGCTTTGCATGTACCTAAATAACAACGAGAATTCCGAAATGTTTTTGGGCAAAAGCCTGCGTCTTGGCGGAAGTTCCCAGATTTACGAAAACAACAATACCTATTTTGGCGATTTATCCGCAATTCTGATTGAGAATATGCCAATTTGGGCGGAATTCAGCAGCACGCCAAGCAACAAAATTTCATTGATGCACGAATGGGAAACCAAACTCACACACATTATCAACGAAACCAAAAACGAAAATGTGACAAGTTTTGCTGGCGTTCCGTCGTGGATGTTGGTTTTGCTTAACAGAATCATGACCGAAAACGGAATAGAAACGCTGTCTGAATTGTGGCCAAACCTGGAAGTGTATTTTCATGGCGGCGTGAGTTTTGAGCCTTACAGAGATCAATATAAAAAGATTCTGCCCCACAATAATTTCAAATACTACGAAATTTATAACGCATCGGAAGGATTTTTTGCGATACAGGATTTGAATTATTCAAACGATTTACTGCTGATGCTCGATTACGGAATATTTTACGAATTCATTCCAATGGATACTTATGGCACCGAAAATCAAAAAGTAATTCGACTTTCGGATGTGGAATTATTCAAAAATTACGCGATGGTAATAACTACCAATGCCGGGCTTTGGCGCTATCTGATTGGCGATACCGTTCGGTTTACCTCTTTGTCTCCGTATAGAATCCGTGTTTCGGGAAGAACCAAGCATCATATCAATGTTTTTGGCGAAGAATTAATGGTTGAAAATACTGATGTGGCTTTAGCCAAGACCTGTTCGGCTTTACATTGTGAAGTTAAGGACTATACGGTTGCCCCGATATTTATGCACAACAAAGAAAAAGGCGCACACGAATGGATGATTGAATTCAAGAAAAAACCCGAAGATATTCCCCTTTTTCAAAAGACATTGGATGAAAACCTGCAAGCCTTAAACTCCGATTACGAAGCCAAGCGCTATAATAACATGACACTAAATCCTTTGACCATCAATGTGGCCAGGGAAAATTTGTTTTACGACTGGCTCAAGGAAAACGACAAATTGGGGGGACAGCACAAAATCCCCCGACTTTCCAATGAACGGGATTATTTGGAGCAATTGAAGCAGATGCAGGTTCAGGTTCAGGGAAACAGTTAATCTTTTGATAAATAACATTTTAATACCCTAAAACCGATTTAATTTCGTTCCTTCAAATCGAAAAATTAAATGAAAAAAATAATTTGTGCACTACTTTTGTCAGCGTTCCTAATTTCTTGCGCATCCCATCCCGGAAGAGTTTGCGGAGGTACGGGCGGAGGTCGCGTTGTAGAAAACACTCAAATGCAAAAACCAATTTATAACCACCTAGGCTAAGCCAAACTGTATTGAGCGCAGCGTAATAAAACCTATTGTTTGAAAACAAAACTTTATCTCGCCTTATTTTGTGTGGCGTTCTTTTGGGGAACGACTTTCTTAGCGATACGCGTAGGCGTTGAAACGATTCCGCCATTTCTATTGGCCGGAATCCGAAATCTGATTTCTGGCGCTATTATTTTTTGTTATCTGTTCTATCAAAAAAAATTGGAGTCTGTCAATCCGAGACAATTTTTGCAGGCTTTTATATTATCCATACTAATGATTGTTTTGGCAAACGGTTTGACAACCTATTCTGAAAAGTATATCACCAGCGGATTGGCATCCTTAATTTCTACACTATCCCCTTTTTGTGTTTTGGTTTTGAATTTAGTTTTAGGATACGAAAAACTATCTGTCAAAACAGTGATTGGAATACTATTGGGTATGGTTGGGATTTTCCTGATTTATCAAAGCAGCTTGTCTGATTTATTGATTCCGGAATACAGACAGGGAATTTTCGCCATTTTACTGGCCATTTTAGCTTGGGCAATCGGAACTATAATTATGAAAAGAGGAAGTGAAAATTCTTTGACAATGCTCATGAATGTTTGCGTCCAAATGCTAATTGCCGGTGTGGTTTTGACTTCCTTTCAGTACTGTATCACGCCCAATATTTCCACCGAAAACTGGAGCACTCAAAGTATTTTCGCTATGATTTATTTGGCAATTTTTGGTTCAGTTGTAGGTTATGTTGCGTTTAGCTATTTAATTTCCGAAATGCCATCAACAAAAGTTACGGTGTTGTCTTATGTCAATGTTGTGGTAGCTTTATTTTTAGGATGGTTGATTCTAGATGAAATAATTACTGGTCGGATTATTATTGCTACTGCATTTATAATCGGCGGAGTAGTCGTCGTGAACTACAGAAATACAAAAAATCCCGAATAACTCGGGATTTTTTTATGATGCTATTTCTAATCTTTTCAAAAGGTTTTTGGTTAACGCATCACGCGTATAATCAACATCGATATGCAACTCTTTTTCATCCGAACTCGGCAACTCATACATCGCATCCGTTAAGATTGCTTCACAAAGCGAACGTAATCCTCTTGCTCCCAGTTTGTATTCCAATGCTTTATCAACAATAAAATCCAAAGCATTGTTATCAATGGTGAATTTCACATCATCCATAGCAAACAATTTTTCATACTGCTTGATTAAGGCATTCTTTGGTTCAGTTAAAATAGCGCGAAGCGTTGCTCTGTCTAAAGGATCCATATGAGTTAATACCGGAAGTCGACCAATGATTTCGGGAATTAACCCAAAATCTTTAATGTCTTTTGGGATAATGTATTGAAGCAAATTGTCTTTGTCGATATTGTCAACATTTTTAGAAGTGGTGTAACCAACAGCAGTTCTGTTCAATCGTTTAGAAATAATTCTTTCAATGCCATCAAAAGCACCACCGGCGATAAACAAAATATCTTTGGTATTAACTTCAATGAATTTTTGGTCCGGATGTTTTCTTCCACCTTTAGGCGGAACATTTACCACAGTTCCTTCCAATAATTTAAGCAAAGCCTGTTGCACTCCTTCACCGGAAACGTCGCGGGTTATTGATGGATTATCGCTCTTACGGGCGATTTTGTCAATCTCATCTATGAATACAATTCCTCTTTCGGCTTTTGCCAAATCATAATCTGCCGCCTGTAATAATCGGGTTAAGATGCTTTCTACATCTTCCCCAACATAACCAGCTTCAGTTA
>JAYURX010000356.1:0-3345 GCA_043755965.1 Flavobacterium sp.
TAAATACCACGCAGCTTATTGACAGCGAAGGAAATATTGACTACAACCGAATCAGCCTTTTCTCCACTGCCGATTACGGCTTGACATTCTCGTATGCACGACGTCCCAAATTAATTGAAGGTTTACAATATGGCGTAAATGCCAAAGTTATCCGAAGAATAATTGGAGACTTTGCCAGTTCTTGGGGATTTGGTTTTGATTTCGGATTGCAGTATGAAAAGAATGATTGGCATTATGGATTGATGCTTCGCGATATTACAACAACTTACAATATCTGGGCAATCGATGAAGACAAATACAATGAAATCAGGGATGCCGTAGCGGGACAAAATCAGGAACCGCCAGAAAGCACGGAGATTACTTTTCCAAAAGCCCAACTTGGGGTCTCTAAAAAGTTTGATTTTCACTCTGATTATACTTTACTTGCCGCAGTTAACTTAAACATGCAATTTGCCCAAACAAATGATATCATAGCTAACAGCGCCTTTAGTATTGACCCGGCATTGGGACTTGAATTTGGCTATACCGATTTGGTTTTTCTTCGCGCCGGCGTTGGAAATTTTCAAAATGTTGAGCAACTTGATGACTCAACAAAAGTTAGCTTTCAACCTAATATTGGTCTGGGATTTAAATACAAAGGCATCCAGGTGGATTATGCCTTAACTGATTTGGGTGATCAAAGTGCCGCTTTATATTCCAATATTTTTTCTGTGAAAGTAGATTTGAGTATTTTTAGATAAAAATTATGATCAAAAAAATTCTTTCTTTTTCTTTAATCTTATATAGTTTCATTGCATTTTCGCAGGAACCAAAACTTTCTCCAGATGCCGAGGTTAGCATTTTCACTTGCGACAGAGGCGAAGAATTATATTCTACTTTCGGACATACGGCGCTTAGAATCAAAGACCTAAACAATACACTTGATGTCGTATATAATTATGGTTATTTTGATTTCAGGACTGAAAGTTTCTACTTGAAATTTGTAAAAGGCGATTTGCAGTATTTCATGAAAGTAACCTCTTATGATGATTTTGTTTTTGAATACCAGTTAGAACGAAGAAAAGTCATTGAGCAGACGCTAAACTTACCATTAGCAAAAAAACAGGAACTCTTTGATGCACTAAACAAATCGTTGCTCACGGACGAAAAAAGTTATACCTATAAATTCATCCATAGAAACTGTACATCAATGGTTGTCAATAAAATAAATGGTTTGTTTGGCACCCAAAAGATTCAGAAAGTAGACGATAAATCAATCAGCTACCGAACGGTTTTATACCCTTATTTCGAGAATTATTTTTGGTACAAATTGGGAATTAATATTGTTTTTGGTGCCAAAACTGACGGAAATGGAGAGAAATTATTCCTTCCAATAGAATTGTTGCACAGTTTAGATAAAGCAACAATCGACGGAAAGCCATTAGTTTCAAAAAAGGAAACTGTAGTACAGGGAGAATCTGTTCCTCCACAATTTTCATTTTTCAACAGCATTTACTTAATCTGTGTAGTACTTCTGATTTTGATAATCATCAACAACAAATCTTTATTTAAAGGATATCTTTTTGTCTGTGGAATTTTGGGGCTCTTTCTATGCCTGATTGGCTTATATTCCCAACACGAAGAATTGCTGTGGAATTACAATACGCTACTCTTTAATCCGCTATTTCTTTTGATTCCGTTTGCAAAAGCTAACTTTTTAAAAAAGCTCAATATCGCATTATTGATACTGCTGTTGCTATACGGTATTCTAATGATAACAAAACCACACCTGATTATTATGCTGCCATTTATACTAACCAATCTATACATCTTGTTGAAATTAAATAGCAGAATTCCCTTGAACCTATTGCCCTCGATAAAATAAAACGGTACTCAGGGTTTTAAATATGATATTAACATCAAGAAAAATACTTCTGTGCTTGATATAATATAAATCGTATTGGAGTTTGATTAAACTATCATCGATAGTTTCGCCATAAGAATAATTTACTTGTGCCCAACCCGTTAACCCTGGTTTTATAACGTGGCGCGTTTCATAAAACGGCATCACTTCGGCAATTTCACTAACAAAAATTGGACGCTCAGGCCTTGGTCCGATTACCGCCATATCGCCTTTAAGAATATTGAGAAACTGTGGTATTTCGTCCATTCGGGACTTTCGCATTATTTTCCCAAATGGCGTCACACGACTATCATTTGTTCTGGCAAAAACTGCACCTTCTTCCTCGGCATTCTTAACCATTGTCCTATATTTCACAATGTTGAAGATTTTGCCGTTCTTCCCTACTCTTTTCTGAGTGTAAAATAATTTCCCTTTGTTTCCAAAAAGATTTCCAATCAGAATTAATGGCAAAATAATTAGTCCGATTGCCAAACCCGTTAACGAAATTACAATCTCAAAAAGCCTCGTCATAATTAAGTAAAAATGATTTTGATTGCTTCTGCTAAATGGAAAATAGCGGTAGAAATCCCGTGACACGTATTGAACCGGAATCCGTTGCGTGATATTCTCGTAAACCTGGGTATATTCCCTTATTATGTATCCGTTTTCTAATAAATTTATTAATTGGTTATAAAGATTAACCGTTATTCCATCTGTTTTTTGAGAGGCTATTACTACTTCGGAAATAGAATTCTCTTTGACAAATTTTTCAAGATTGTTAATGGCAATGCTTTGTATTTTATCATTTATTTTGGTATTAGCGCTATCAGAGTTAACAAACCCCAATACACGATAATGAGGATCAGCGCTTTCAAGCGCATAAACCAGTTCCTTCAGCTGTTCTTTATCACAAATTAGGATTACCTTTTTAGAAAACCTATTCGAAGCGAAAAAACGCACATAAATCATCCTCCATATAAACAATGCCATAAAAATAGCGATGTAAAAAATGAGTATTTGAAGACGGTTTGAAGGTAGACCCGGAGTATAAACCGGCGTTAATAAATAAACCAAAACCGTTATTGATGAAGTAAGGATTATACTTTTTATAATTTGAAATTGATTGCTGGCAACTTGCAGATTGTACATTTCAAAAACAGATCCAATAAAATTGAGGTAAATCCCTAAAACGATTGTCCAATAAAAATTGGTGGTTGAAATATTGAAATAATTGAATTGGAAAGCTATTCCAACCAAGTACAAGGAAAGCAACACAGAAATAACATCAAAAATTCGTAATAGAATTTTTCGTTCTGAAACTTCAAAGTGAATATCCTTGTATTTATTCATTTTTGGGGTAAAAAGAATTTTGAAGTCGCAAGTTACTAAAATTACCTTTTATACGAGTAATTCTATCCATTGGTTTTTGACTATTTCCCAATCAAAGCTTTTAACTGATTCTT
>JAYURX010000357.1:0-3344 GCA_043755965.1 Flavobacterium sp.
GAAATCAAACGCTCCAAATCGGAAATTTGTTTGATTTGATATTGCATTTTTTGAAGAATTTCTAAATTGTCTTTTAAATAAGAAACTACTTCGTGGCGACCTCTAATCTTGTGAATATCCTTCAACGGCAATGCTAACCAACGCTTCAACAATCTTGAACCCATTGGCGAAAGCGTTTTGTCAATTACATCCAAAAGCGTCACGGCATTTTGGGAATGGCTGTGATACAATTCTAAATTTCGAATGGTAAATCGATCCATCCAAACATAGGCATCTTCTGCAATTCTTTGAATATTGGTGATATGCTGAACTTTATTATGTTGCGTTTCTGATAAATAAAATAAAATTGCTCCCGACGCAATAATTCCATCCTTCAGTTCTTCAATTCCAAAGCCTTTCAATGAATTGGTTTGAAAATGATTGTTTAAAGTTTCTAAAGCGTAATCTTCTTTGTAAACCCAATCTTCGAGGTAAAAAACGTTGAATCTTTCTCCGAATATTTCCTTGAATTGGTTTCGGTTGTTTTTTTGAATCAAAATTTCACTCGGACTAAAATTCTGCAGAAGCTTATCTATATATTCTTCATTGCCTTGTGCTGTTAAAAACTCCCCTGTGGAAACATCGAGAAACGAAACACCTAATTGCCTTTTGCCAAAATAAACCGAAGCCAGAAAATTATTCGATTTTGATTGTAAAACCTCATCGTTCATTGAAACTCCGGGCGTAATTAATTCGGTTACACCCCGTTTGACAATGGTTTTAGTCATTTTTGGATCTTCGAGCTGGTCGCAAATAGCTACGCGAAGTCCGGCTTTTACCAATTTTGGCAAATACGTATTTAAAGAATGATGTGGAAAACCGGCTAAAGCGGTTTCAGTTTCAGAACCTGCACCACGTTTGGTCAGAACAATTCCAAGTATTTTAGAAGCCCGAATGGCATCCTCTCCAAAGGTTTCGTAAAAATCCCCAACTCTAAACAACAAACACGCATCGGGATATTTTCTCTTTATCTCGTTGTATTGTTTCATTAAAGGAGTTTCTTTTGTCGAAGTCTCTTTGGCTGCCAATGGATTTTGGATTAATTAAAGTGAAAGCGAATTTAAATATTTTAGAATGATTTAACTATCCTAAAAAAATTTAATTTAACCTTAAGACAAAAAAAAGAGGCGTATTCTAAAATTACAATACATTTGTCTCAGAAACTTAAATACTATAAAAATGAAAAGAATTATCTTATTAGCTGCAATTACTGTTTTTGGTGTTGCAACTAGCAACGCACAAACTGCAAAAAAACCTGCAAAAAAAGCTGATGCTCAGGTTAAAGTTGAAACTCCAAAAGTTGACGGACCTGGAATGTTTTTCGAAAACGAAACTATTGATTACGGAACTATCCCTTACAATGCTGATGGAAAAAGAGAATTTGTTTTTGTTAACAATGGAAACAAACCTCTAACTATTGAAAATACTCAAGGTTCATGTGGTTGTACTGTTCCTTCTAAACCGGAGGGAGACATTGCTCCAGGAGCAAAAGGTACCATTGGAGTTAAATATGACACAAATAGACCTGGTCCGTTTACAAAAACGGTTACTGTAAAATCCAATGCTGCAGGACAAGAAACTAAAGTTCTTACGATTAAAGGAACTGTGTTGCCTCAACCTCCCGCTGACGCTGCAGCTCCAACGAAAAGCTAAATTTTACTTAATTATAATTCAAGAAAGTCCCGTCTCGTTTTTACAACGAGACGGGTTTTTTTTTGAATATCTTTGCCTATACGACCGAAGGTCGAATTGTATAAAATAAAAAAAATGCGCAAGCTTGAAAATAAAGAATTAGAGAGAAAATCGGTCGAGGATTTCAAAGAAGCCGAAAAAACGCCAATAATAATTATATTGGATGACGTCCGAAGTCTTCATAATATTGGTTCTGTCTTTCGAACTGCTGATGCCTTTCTAATCGAAAAAATATATTTATGCGGTATAACCGCAACTCCACCCAACAAAGAGATTCATAAAACAGCGCTTGGCGCAACCGAAACCGTTACTTGGGAATATCAAAAAGATATTTTAGCGGTAATTGATGCGTTAAAAAAGGAAGCTGTTTCCGTTTTTGCCATTGAACAAGTTGAAAATGCAATCTTTCTCCAGGATTTTAAAATTGAAAAGAATAAAAAATATGCTTTTGTTTTTGGCAACGAAGTGTATGGTGTTGCCCAAAAAGCAATCGAGCTTTGTGACGGAACCATTGAAATTCCTCAATTAGGAACAAAACATTCATTAAATATTTCGGTAAGTGCCGGGATTGTTGTGTGGGATTTGTTTCAGAAAATGAACTATTAACCCGAAACCTTATTCTGAATTTCGTTTAAAATAAAAACGTAATCTTCCTGAATATTCTGAAAATCCCTATTGGTCACATCAATAATCAAAACATTTAAATCTGTTTGGGATTTGATATAATCTAAATAACCATTGTTGATTTTTTCAAGATATTCCGCCGGAATTTCCTGCTCATAGCTTCTTCCTCTTTCTTTGATGTTTTCCAAAAGGCGCTTTGTGCTTTGATACAGATAAATATACAAATCGGGCTTTGGCATTTCTTTGTAGATAATGTCAAACATGGTTTTATACAAACGAAACTCGTCTTCGGCAAGCGTAACTTTCGCAAAAATCAACGATTTAAAAATATGATAATCGGCAACGATAAAATCCTTAAACAAGTCAAATTGCGCCAAATCATCAGAGATTTGTTGGTATCTGTCGGCTAAAAAAGACATCTCTAACGGGAAAGCATAGCGGTTTTGGTCTTCGTAGAATTTTGGCAAAAATGGATTGTCAGCAAAACGTTCCAGAACAGATTTAGCATTAAAATCTTCAGCTAATTTATTGGTTAATGTTGTTTTTCCTGCACCAATATTTCCTTCAATGGCAATGTAATTGAAATGGTCGAGCTTTAAGTTGGCAATTGGAATTTCCAGATTTTGAACAATTCTGCAATTACTTTTATCTTCTGAAAGCACTAATAGTTCATGCAAATATTTTTGTAAAATAGGATGACGCCAGTCTAAATGCAAATCCTGCATTGGCAACAACACAAACAAGCGGTTTTGCATTTCCGGATGTGGCACCTGAAGCTTTTCAGAAGCTATGATTTCTTCATCAAAAGTAATGACATCAATATCGATTATGCGAGCTTGATAACCTTCAATATCTTCGCGAGCTCTTCCTAATGCCTCTTCGAGTAAAAGACATTCTTCCAAAATTTGATGCGCCGATTTATGCGTATTCATAATCACCGCACAATTGTAGAATTTCTCACTTTCAAAACCCCATGACGGCGTTTCGTA
>JAYURX010000358.1:0-7906 GCA_043755965.1 Flavobacterium sp.
TGAAAACAATTAAAAATAAACTAAAATAAATCTTTTTCATAGGCATAAAAAAACTTCACCAAATCAATGACTGATGAAGTTTCAAATATAGGTATTTAGATAATTAGATTTTTAGACTTCTTAGATTTTTAGATTTTTAGATTTTTTTCTAACCTTCTAATAATCTAACTGTCTATTTATAAGTTACTTTTTTTACCGCTTTGACAACGTCTTCTGCGTTTGGCAACCATTCTTTTAAAAGTGTTGGCGAATATGGCGCCGGTGTATCGGCCGTAGTGATTCGTTGGATTGGCGCATCCAAATAATCAAAAGCGCGTTCCTGAACCATATAGGTAATTTCAGAAGCCACACTGGCAAATGGCCAGGCTTCTTCAAGAACTACCAGTCTGTTTGTTTTTTTAACCGAGTTGATAATCGCGTCATAATCCATCGGGCGAACCGTTCTCAAATCGATGATTTCGCAGGAGATTCCTTCTTTGGCTAATTCATCCGCGGCAATAAAAGCTTCTTTGATGATTTTCCCAAAAGAAACAATCGTTACATCAGATCCTTCTCTTTTTATTTCGGCAACCCCAAGCGGAATTGTATATTCTTCTTCGGGCACTTCGCCCTTGTCACCATACATTTGTTCAGATTCCATGAAAATAACCGGGTCATTATCACGAATAGCCGATTTCAATAATCCTTTTGCATCATAAACTGTTGAGGGAACGACAACTTTTAAACCTGGTGTGTTAGCAAACCAGTTTTCAAAAGCTTGTGAGTGTGTTGCTCCCAATTGACCTGCGGAAGCTGTTGGTCCACGGAAAACCATCGGCATTGGAAATTGTCCGGCCGACATCTGGCGCATTTTGGCAGCGTTATTTATAATCTGGTCAATCCCAACTAAAGAGAAATTGAAAGTCATGTATTCTACAATCGGGCGACAGCCGTTCATTGCCGAACCTACTGCGATTCCTGCAAAACCAAGCTCAGCAATTGGCGTATCGATTACCCTTTTTGCCCCAAATTCATCAAGCATTCCTTTTGAGGCTTTGTAAGCGCCATTGTATTCGGCAACTTCTTCACCCATTAAATATACGGTTTCGTCGCGACGCATTTCTTCACTCATCGCTTCACAAATCGCTTCTCTAAATTGTATCGTTCTCATATTTTCAAATTTATTTCTGTCATCCCGAGCGCAGTCGAGGGGAATTTTGGATAGCAAAAGTAAAAAAAAGAAAATAGAATAAAGGGAATAGAAAAAAAAAATGGGATTTACTTATTACAAACCGTGATGTTGAGCAACTTCCTTGTCATAGACAGCAGCTTTTTCGCTGAATTCAATGGCAGCTTTAGCGCTTTCATTGGCTTGGATTTCTTCTCCACCTGCGTGGTATTTTGCCGCTTCAAGATGTGCTTTTGCTGCTTCTTGATGTTCTTCAGCCGCATTTTTGTGGCTTTCAACAATATTTAATGTTGTCGGGTTGTGTGTTTCCATGATTTTAATTTTAAATTATTTATCCTTTATCTTCTTCAAGGTCATTGTGATTGTCACTGCCAATGCTGTAACCATTGTTTTCTTCATCCTCGCTGCCAACAGCTTCTTGTGCATCATCCAGTTCTGAACCCGGAATATCTAAATCGGAACCTGATTTATCCTGATTGAAGGTTTTTTCATTGTACATACCATCATTAGAATTGGAATTTTTTGTTTTGGAAATATCTTCCGGATCTATTTCTGTTTCTTCCTTGTCCATGGCGTAAATATCTTCGCTCGGTAGATAATTTACATTTACGGGATACACCTTGTTAGGATTATCCATTGTTTTGTTTTTTGACATTTTGTTTTCCTCGTTCATGATTATTGGTATTTAATAATTTTAATTTTTCCTTTTCTTTTTTAAGTTTGATTTCTTCGATATCGGCATCCATTTTTTCTTTTTTCATTCCTACCCTTATAAAACCGAAAACGCTCATATATACATTGGCAATCCATACTAATGCAAATCCCGAAATCAAATAGCCTCGCCAGTCTGAATATAACAACTGGAATTTTGTTATGAATAAAAAAAGTATCGTCACATAATGGCTGAAACAGTATTCGCAGGTAAATAAATAAAAAAACTTACGTTGAAATAGCGTTTTGCACAATTTGGATTTTTCAATGCAAAATTCCCTTGGTTCCCTGAAAATTTCTTCCCGTGTGACTGTCCAAGCGATACAGGCAATTGGCATTGCGAGAACAAACAAATGAAATATTTGCTGTGAAAATTCCATCAGCAAAACCTATTGTTTATTTGTTCTTTTCATCACTGCTTCACTCCACCTAATCGAAACAGCCTGTTGACGGGTCAGCCTTTTTCCAGCACCTGCCGTCTTTAAGTCATTTGGCATCGCTTTTTCCCCTTTTTCTTCTTGTTTTATGGTTTCCATGATTACAAAACTTAAGTTATTTATCCTTTTGGTATTTAGCTTTCCAAAACACTATTCAGCTATATTTAAAGGGCAACTCTATTCTATAAAGATACTTTATGCACACTTTTATTACTTTATACAAAAAATTATTTGTGTTATATAATTGACATTTTACGAAATCGATATAATATTAAAAAATATTATGCATGCATAGTATATTATTCGAAATATTATTCTAATTTTGTGCTTCGAATTTTTCAACAAATACCAATACTTATGAAAATATTAGTTTGCATCAGTCATGTTCCTGATACTACTTCAAAAATCAATTTTGTCAATGGAGATACTGAATTTGACACTAATGGTGTTCAATATGTAATCAATCCAAATGATGAATTTGGTTTAACTAGGGCCATTTGGTTTCAAGAACAACAAGGTGCTAACGTCACTGTTGTCAATGTTGGCGGAACAGATGCTGAAGCCACTCTGAGGAAAGCTTTAGCCATTGGTGCTAATGAAGCAATTAGAGTAAATGCAACACCGACAGACGGATTTTTCGTAGCAAAACAATTAGCCGAAGTAGCAAAGTCGGGAAGTTATAATTTAATAATTTGTGGTAGAGAATCTTTGGATTATAATGGTGGAATGGTTCCCGGAATGTTAGCTTCGTTATTGGATTATAACTTCGTAAATTCATGTACAGAGCTTACTATCGATGGAAGTTCAGCAAAAGCTGCCAGGGAAATTGATGGTGGAAAAGAAACTATTTCAGCTGCATTGCCATTAGTTATTGGAGGACAAAAAGGTTTGGTGGAAGAAAAAGATTTGAGAATCCCAAACATGAGAGGAATCATGACCGCAAGAACAAAAGTGTTAACTGTTCTCGAGCCGGTTGCTGCCAACAACAATACTAAGGCGGTAAAATTTGAAAAACCGGCACCAAAATCAGCTGTCAAATTGTTTGCTGCAGATGATTTAGGCGGATTGGTAAATGCATTACACAACGAAGCAAAGGTTATTTAATTATAAATTCTAAATTTTGAATTTTAAATGACATATTAAAACCATTTAAAATTTATAATTCAACATTCAAAATAATAAAAATATGTCATTATTAATATACGCAGAATCGGCAGAAGGAAAATTTAAAAAGGTAGCTTTTGAATTGGCTTCTTATGCCAAAAAAGTAGCCGAATCTTTAGGAACAACAGTTACAGCAGTAACTGTAAATGCTGGAGATGTTTCCGATTTATCAAAGTATGGAGTAGACAAAGTATTGAAAGTATCCAACGATAAATTGACCAATTTTAATGCAAAAGCTTTTGCTGATGTGGTCAAACAAGCTGCCCAAAAAGAAGGCGCGAAAGTAATTTTATTATCTTCTACAACCGACAGTTTATACATGGCGCCATTAGTTGCAATAGGTTTAGATGCCGGATTTGCTTCCAATGTGGTTGGATTGCCATTAAGCACTTCACCATTTCAGGTAAAACGAAATGCTTTTTCAAACAAAGCTTTTAATATAACGGAAATAAATACAGAGGTAAAAGTATTAAGCCTTGCCAAAAACTCTTATGGTGTTTTCGAAAGCGCTTCATCTGCAACCCAAGAAGATTTTGCACCTGGTTTAAACGATGCCGATTTCAATGTAAAAGTTGAATCGGTAGAAAAAACAAGTGGAAAAGTAACCATTGCTGATGCGGATATTGTAGTTTCCGGTGGACGTGGATTAAAAGGTCCGGAAAATTGGCATCTATTGGAAGATTTAGCTGCATCACTTGGTGCTGCAACAGCATGTTCAAAACCAGTTTCTGATTTAGGATGGAGACCTCATAGCGAACACGTTGGTCAAACAGGGAAGCCTGTAGCGGCTAATTTGTATGTTGCTATTGGAATTTCGGGAGCGATTCAGCACATTGCCGGAATAAACTCATCTAAAGTAAAAGTAGTTATCAATACTGATGCTGATGCGCCTTTCTTCAAGGTTGCCGACTACGGAATTGTAGGCGATGCATTGGAAATCCTTCCAAGATTAACTCAAAAAATAAAAGAGTTTAAAGCTCACAACAGTTAGAAATTCCAAAATTTAAAATTCCAAATTCCAAATACTAATGTTTCATAATTGGTATTTGGAATTTCTTTTTTTGGGATTTAAAAGTTTTAGAAGCAAAAACTTTTTGTTACTTTGCATTCCGAAGTTTCGGAACTTTTAATTTACAATAAATTAAAAGTCAGGATACAATCGCAATCTGGCTTTATACTTAAAAATAATGAGTTTAGTAAAACTAACTATAAAAGGAATTTCCTATAGTCAAACGCAGAATGGCGCATATGCCTTGATTTTAAATGAAGTGGATGGCGAACGAAAATTGCCTATAGTCATTGGTGCTTTCGAAGCACAATCTATTGCGATTGCTCTCGAAAAAGAAATAAAACCACCACGCCCTTTAACCCATGATTTGTTCAAAAGTTTTGCTGACCGATTTGATATTGTCGTAAAACAAGTAATTATTCACAAATTGGTTGATGGTGTTTTCTATTCGAGCATTATATGCGAACGGGATAAAATTGAAGAAATTATCGATGCAAGGACTTCAGATGCTATTGCTTTAGCCTTGCGTTTTTCCGCACCAATTTTTACCTATAAAAACATTTTGGACAAAGCCGGAATTTATCTGAACAATCCAACCGAATTAGAAAATCAGAATCCTGATGATGAAGGTGTGCTTTCTACTCCGGAAACTTTTGGGTTGGATGACGAAGGCAATGCCTCAACCGATATATACAAAAGCATGAGCCTGTCTGAACTGCACGAAGTTTTGGAAAAAGCAGTTCAAAACGAAGATTATGAAAAGGCAGCAAAAATTAGAGACGAGATTTCGAAAAGAGAGTCTTAAAAATAAACCTCATAAACGTTATAAACCTTATAACCTTTAAAAAATGGAACAATACCACGATTTAGTGCGACACGTTTTAAAAAACGGTTGTCAAAAAGGAGACAGAACAGGAACAGGAACCAAAAGTGTTTTTGGTTATCAAATGCGTTTTGATTTGAATGAAGGTTTCCCAATGGTAACGACGAAAAAGCTGCATTTAAAATCGATTGTTTATGAATTGCTTTGGTTTTTAAAAGGCGACACCAACATTCGTTATCTTCAGGAAAATGGTGTTAAAATTTGGGACGAATGGGCGGATGAAAATGGTGATTTAGGTCCGGTGTATGGACATCAATGGCGCAATTGGAACAGCGAGGAAATTGATCAAATCACTGAATTGATTGACACGTTAAAGAAAAACCCAAACAGCCGACGTATGTTGGTTTCGGCTTGGAATCCTTCCGTTTTACCAGATACATCAAAATCTTTTGCCGAAAATGTAGCCAACGGAAAAGCAGCTTTGCCTCCGTGCCACGCCTTCTTTCAGTTTTATGTAGCCGAAGGAAAATTATCTTGTCAATTGTACCAAAGAAGCGCTGATATATTCCTTGGTGTTCCGTTTAACATTGCTTCTTATGCCTTGTTTACGATGATGATTGCCCAGGTTTGCGATTTGCAGGTTGGCGAATTCATTCACACTTTTGGTGATGCACACATCTATAACAATCATTTTGAGCAACTGAAATTACAATTGTCACGTGAGCTGAGACCATTGCCGAAAATGATACTAAATCCAGAAGTGAAGAATATCTTTGATTTTAAGTTTGAAGATTTCACCCTGACAGATTATGATCCGCATCCCCACATCAAAGGAGTTGTAGCGATTTAAATTGTATTTTAAAATATTTTTCTTTAATTTGTAATGCTAATAGGACTAGTTTAAGTAATATTATTTCTTATCCCTTAAAGAATTATGGCTATCCGAGAAAAACTTAAACACATATTAACAAGACATTCTTTTTTGTATAAACTGCGCTTTAAACTATTGTCAAAATTTGAAACAAAAGAGAGTGTAAGTCAATTATACTATAATGTTTTGAATCCGATTTCAGAAATTCCAAAGTTTTTTTTCGAAATAAACGCTAAAATTTTTCCACACAATAACACTGTTTCAAATGATTTAGAAAAAGTTGAAACTATAGCCAGATGGATGATAAATAATATAAAAAGGGGAAGAGGTTTAGGTTTATCTTCTGAAGACACTGTCAAAATAATGACTTTGGAGAAAGGTGGCGTTTGCAGTGATTTTGCCCAAGTTTTTAACAACTTGTGTGTAATCAACAATATAAAAGTAAAAGAATGGGGGTTTAAAAGTATTTCCACAAAAAAAGGCCTTAGAGGAGGACATTCATTTAACGAATTTTATTCAAAAGAATTAGAAAAATGGATTTTGATTGATACCTACAAATGCATTTTTTTCTATAAAAGCGAAAGCAGTATTCCACTTTCTGTTTTTGAACTTTTTGATGCACTAAAAGAAAGTAAGAAAGTATTTTTCAAAACCCTTGAGCCAACCTATTTCACTGACCCGATTAGGGTACAGGATGTTTATCTTTCTTCAAACTCTGTCCCTTTTTTAATAGCTAATTACCATAACAAAACGTATGACTATTATCTGAAAAAGTTTGATTTTCTCCCACTATTTTTCACTCATGGATTACTCTATTTATTGGGTAAGAGTTACCATTTTTTATTTATTCGTGAAATTTATTTTCGACCAAAAACAGATTCATAATTGCTGAAACGCAACTTCGGGATTAATAACCAAACTCACATTTAGAAAACAAAAAAATCCGCTTCGATAATCGAGGCGGATTTTTCACCAATAAACCTAAACCAAAATTATAGTGCTAACACACCATTTTCTGCTCCTGCAAATTCGTTATAAGCATAACTATCTGCTTCCGGATCGTTTACATAAGTACCATCAACTAAATATTTGAACTCAAAAGAATTGTCTTTTGGTAAATCAAAAGTAGCTTTGAAAGTTCCTGTTTTTAGTTTTGATAATTCACCTTCTGCCGGATTCCAATTATTGAAATCACCAACTACTGAAGCTGTATTTGCTTCTTTTGCTTCGATTGAAAAGGTAACTTTAACAACCGGTTTTGTTTTTATAACTTGTTTCTTAATAGCCATAACTAATTCATTTATAGATTACTGGGCAAAGTAAAGAATTAGTTTAATACCATTTACACGCGAAATCACTTTTAAGAATTTGCTAAAAACTAAGCCAATTAAGAAGAAGATGTATAATTTAAAGTACTTTTAATTTTGCATCTGTGATTACGAAACCGATTTCGAACGGATATATCTTAAAATCACATTTCGTCAATTTAAAAATAAATTTTACCTTTAAGGCACAAATTTCGTCATATGGAAGCACAACAACACGAATTATATGAATATGCCCGAGATAGAATCAAGCAAAAAAAACGCTTGTTTTATCATTTTGTAATGTTTTGCATTGGCTCGATTTTTTTAATTGTGGCAAACAAATGGCTTGGGCTGTATCCTGAAAAAATCTGGTGGACATGGGCGATTGCTGTTTGGGCTTTCATTTTTATCCTTCA
>JAYURX010000359.1:0-7843 GCA_043755965.1 Flavobacterium sp.
AATGATTGTGACTTCTTTGTCTTTTTCCCAGACTTCGTTTTCGCCGAGAATTCCGATATCGGCAACGCCTTGTTCGACGTATTGCGGAATATCATCATCGCGCAAAAAAAGAATTTCGACAGGGAAATTTTGCGCAACAGCTTTTAGTTTTCGTTCGCCGTTAGAAATTTTGATGCCACATTCTTCCAAAAGTTGGAGGGATTTTTCACTCAACCGGCCACTTTTTTGAACCGCAATTTTTAAAGTATTCATTTTTGATTTGGATAAAATCTGAATGCACTGCGGAGGGCTGAAAAACAAAAAACCGTCTAAGTACACTCAGACGGTTTTTAATTAAAAGTATATTCAATACATCATTAACTCGCCTGTTTGCAAGAATGATGGTGATGGATTTGTGAGAATATGTTTTTCATTTTTTTTATTGTAACAGGACAAAATTAAAGAGAACTTTTGGAATCAGAGTCATTTTTTATAAAGTTTAACATTTGTTTTGGCTAAACTATCGTATAATTCTGCCGAGCAGCGCTTTGATAAAAAGCCCTTTCGGACATTTCCATATGACTTGCAAATCTTCCCAAAGCGAGGTTTCTTCATCTAAGAATTTGAAGATTACGGTGGAATTCCCTTTTTCGAACATAGCCGAAAATATAGTTGAAGCAAGATGATTTTTTTGGTCCAAAATATCCAAAAGCAACAAATCGTAGAACCAAAATTTGTTGGTTTTGTGGAATTTTCTAAAATCAGTTTCTTCAGATAAAAACGCCACGACTTCTTTAGATTTCTTAGTTGTATTTTTAAAAGTATACCCTGTACTTGCTTTTGTCCAGCCACCAGCCGAACCAATATTCAAAATGTTTTTTGAATTGTGTTTCCAAAATGGATAACATGTCATCGGAATATTTCCTTGTTCTTTATCTATTAATTCGTAATTCGTAATTCCTAATTTTTCAATGTAGTTTTTGATTTCATTTTCGTATTCTGTTTCCGGAAGCAAGTCTTTTGAAAACAAGGTGTATTCTAACAACGCTTCATTTTCAGAAGTTGGCAACACATACATAAAGCGCGTATTGCCTTTTTGCTCGACCGAAAAATCCATAAAAGTGGCACAATCAGGATTGAAAACAGCTTCTTTACTTTTGATAAACCAACCTATAAAGTGTTGGTGCAAAAAGGGATATCTGGATTGTTTTTTAACTAATTCCGGATTGAAAATAGAGTTGAAAATTTGGTTGCAAGTAAAACTCTCGGAATTAGTTTTGACTTCGCAACGATGTCCTGATTCTTCAAAACTGACAACTTTTTGATTTAAAAAAGTAATGTTTTTTTCTTTGGAGATGAGTTCAAAAACACGATTGTAAAAATCCAGTCCATTGACCATTTTGTATTGATATGGATGCAGGTTTAGTTGTCTTTCAAAGTGTTCATTTTTGAACCAAGCTGCTTCCCATTTGGCGGAAGCCAAATCATCGTATAAACTTTTATCATCCCAAAAACACCACGTTCGGTCATTGGTTTTTTTAGAATTTTTATCAATAAGCAGAATGGTTTTATCTTCAAATTTCCCAGAAAGGAACATTTCATAAACGGTCATTAAAGCGGATAATCCTGAACCTGTAAAAATGTAATGGTAGTGTTTCATTAGCTAAAAATCATTTCAAATATAATGATTTTTCCGCTGTGGGATTTTAAAAATAAGTTGAAATTCCTAAGCTAAATCCGTCGGTAATAGAAGGTGGATTTCCAAAAATATCATGTTGCTTCATCAATCTATAGTTTAATCGCATCACGGTTTGTGAAGTTGGCCTAAAGCTGATAGCCGGCGTAATGCTCCATAAATCTTCTCCTATTTCTCCTCCAGTTTCCCTAAATCTTCCCACATTCCAGTCAACATATTCTAATCGGCAGGCTACATTTAAGACCGCTTTTTCCCAGCCTAAAATATTCTTCGTTAAAACTGGCTGTACGATATCAATAAATCCACCATGTTGTTTATTTCCGAATTGTTGTGAATAGGTTTCAGGAACATCAACTGTTATCCAGGCAAATTCTGTAGTGATAAATGTTTTGGTTATTGGAAGTGTCGTGTTGAAATCTAACGCAAAAATAATAACCCTTCTTTTTTTGTCAAATACGACTCCGTCATCCTGAAATTTGTTATAAATGCCATTCATATATGAAATCCCCAATTCACCTATTTTCTTGTTTCTGATGGCAATTTTTCCTGTGAACAAAGGTTCGCCGCTATTAATTTCTTCAAAGCGTTCCGGATTTTCTTTAGCCGCTGGCAGGAAAGTCTTGTTTTCTTCATTCTCAATTATCGAGTCATCAAAGCCACCAGACAAGTACATTTCATAGCCAAACATCCAGTCTTTGTAATATTTCTTTCCATAAAGTCCAGCGCCGGAATTACTAAAAGTAGCCGGTAACATTTGGGTTGCAGAAATTGGACGATCTGTAAATTCCCATTTTGGACCATCGTGGTTTTGATTGAACGAACCAATAGGATTTAATATAATTCCAGCCCTGAAAATAGCCAAAGGATGAAACTCCACATCAACCGAAGCGAACTCAATAGCCACTTCCTTTCCACCATCTTCAAATTCAATTTCGGTTAAGAACTTTACTTTCCTGCTTATGGCGGATGACATAAAAAGTGACAATCTTCTGGCTTGAAACTGATGCCCTTCAGTAGCGCCGTCTGTGGTCATTTTTTGCCAATTGGTTTCAAAATAGCCACCAATAGCAATTGGTGTTTTGTTGATGTTTAAGGTTGGCCTGTTGTATAATGCATCCATATTCAGGGTGTTCACTAATGTGTCTTTCTGAATTCTTTTTAATAAACTTGGATCAATTTGGGCAAAAGAAGCAGCATGTAGGAATAGGATAAAAGCTAGAATAAAAATTGATTTCAATTTCATTTCAATGATATTTTTAAGATGTTGTTTTCGATGACAATCGGGAATTTTCTCAAATCAGTATTGGCCGGACCACTTTCTACAATTCCGGTATTGCTGAATTCACTTCCATGGGCAGCGCATTGTAATTTGTCTCCGAAAACCTGTAATTCTGCTCCTTGATGTGTACACGACATTAATAAGGCAGTGTATTCTGTTGGGCCAAATCTATAGATGCAAATAGGATATTTGAGCAATTCGTTTTGTACAATAACATATTTTTTAAATTCTGTTTTTTGATTGTCTTTCATTTCGAAATCTGTAGTTGAAACTAATAAATCGGTATCTTTTATTGTTGCCGAAATTACTTTAGTAGAGGCACAGCTTTGTAGTAGAGAAACACCGGTTATTCCGGCTAAGCAACCAAAACCGCAGGTTTTCAGAAATTGTTTTCTATCCATGATTATAAAGATTTAATGAATTTCAACAAGGCATTTTTCTCACTTTGTGAAAGACTTTGATAGGCGTTTTTGCTGTTTGTAGCTTCACCACCATGCATTAAAATAGCTTCTTCAATGTTTCCGGCTCTTCCATCGTGCATCAAAAACATATTTCCTCCCTGTGAATTTCCAGACAATCCTATTCCCCAGAGCGGTGGCGTTCTCCATTCGTATGTTTTTGCTGTTCCTTCGGTATAACCATCGTCTAATCCGCTACCCATATCATGCAGTAGTAAATCTGTGTAAGGCGCATAAGTTATATACGAAAGTGCATTTATAGGGGAATAGCCTGTTTGCAATGTTGCTTTATGGCAACCGGTACAATTAATTTGATTAAAAATTGCTTTTCCCTGAATCACTGTTGCGTCATTTTGATTGCGCTGAATTGGTGCTTTCAATGTCTGAAGATAAAAAACAACATCGTTAACAGTGCCAGCACCAACTTCGGGATCAATTTCTAAATTGGAATAGGTGTCAATAGGTCTGAAACCAGATGCGATTCCCATATCCTGGCTATACGCATTTGCCGTTTGATGTAACAAACTATGGGCAGCAGCCTTTTTACCAAATCGACCGATATATTTTCCATTTAAAGAAATAGCATCCGCGGCCGGAATTACGAAATCGGGGATATCAATCCAGTTTGGAACACCAGAAATTCCATCACCGTCACTATCGTTAGGGTCAGCCATAGCCATTATTGCCGTATCTGGAATATATTGCAGATAACCTAAACCTGTATTGGCAGGAGGCATAAATCTGGAAGATGTTGCACCAAGTGGAATTTGTTCTGGCAAATAACCCGGAAGTGCCCTGTTCTGTAATTGAGGTCCGCCTTGGTTTAAGTATAAATTCCCGGTTTCATCTGATTGCCCAAAACGGGTAAGTGTTGTAAACGGATGCCCTTTGCCATCACCAGCATGGCAAGTGATACAGCTTGTGGCAACAAATGTTGGCCCAAGACCAGTCTCTCTGGTAAATACTTCATTAAACGCAGTATCACCTCTAAGAAAACGGGCAAGCTCTTCTTGTGATAAACCTTCGATTGGCCCGTCTAAAATCCCATCAGCATCCGGAACATCAACATAGGAAGTCTCACAGGAAGTCAATCCAAGAGCTAAAACCATTAGAAGTATTTTAAACATATTTTTCATTAGTTGAAATTAAATTTTAGACAAAACTAAAAATTAATTTCCAATTATATTAAAAAAATAAAATATATTTGTAATAAAAAAAGCATGACCACATCCGAAGAAAATTATATTAAGGTTATTTATCATCTGTCGTTGGTTTCTCCTAAAGGCGTAAATACTAACGCTATTGCAGGAATGTTAGAAACCAAAGCGTCTTCGGTGACCGATATGTTGAAAAAACTTTCTGAAAAGGATTTGGTTTCTTATCAAAAGTACCAAGGTGTAAGTTTGACAGAAAATGGACATCTTTCCGCCAAAATGATTGTGAGAAAGCACCGTTTGTGGGAAGTTTTTTTGGCAGAGAAATTGGCTTTCAATTGGGATGAAGTTCATGAAATTGCAGAAGAATTGGAACACATCAAGTCGGAAGCATTGGTTAATAAATTAGATGCTTTTTTAGGATTTCCGGCGTTTGACCCACATGGTGATCCTATTCCGAATGAAAAAGGAGTGATTCAAAAAGTCACTAAATTATTGCTTTCTGAAGCCGAATTAAATAAAGAATACTATTGTATTGGAGTGAAAGATTCTTCTTCGGAGTTTTTAAAATATTTAGACAAGCAAAAAATAGCTTTGGGTTCTACTTTTAAAGTCATAGAAAAAGAAAGTTTTGATGATACTTTGACCGTGGAAGTCAATTCGCAAGAAAAAATCATTTCCAATAAAATAGCTAATAATTTATACGTTCAATAATTATGTACGAATCAATAATCGAATATTTTAAAAGTATTGACCCTATTTTGGCGGCTTTTTATGCCACCATGTTTACTTGGTTTTTGACCGCACTTGGCGCTTCGTTTGTGTTCTTTTTTAAGAACATGAATCGCATAGTACTTGATGGAATGTTAGGTTTTACTGGAGGTGTGATGGTTGCAGCTAGTTTTTGGAGTTTGTTGGCGCCGGCCATTGAGATGAGTAAAGGCGAAGGTTTTATAAAGGTAATTCCTGCGGCTGTTGGGTTCTTTATGGGCGCTATTTTTATTTTCGGATTAGACAAAATCTTACCGCATTTGCACATTAATTTTAAGGAAACTGAAGGGATAAAATCGCCTTGGCAACGAACTACTTTATTGGTTTTAGCTATAACCATGCACAATATTCCGGAAGGGTTAGCCGTTGGGGTACTTTTTGGTGGTGTGGCTGCCGGAATTCCGGAAGCGTCAATTGCCGGAGCGGTTACCTTAGCTATTGGAATCGGGATACAAAATTTCCCTGAAGGAATAGCAGTTTCGATGCCGTTACGCCGAATGGGAATGAGCCGTTGGAAAAGTTTTATGTATGGACAATCGTCAGCTATTGTGGAACCTATTGCCGGAGTTTTAGGTGCTCTTGCCGTAACTTTTTTCACACCAATTTTACCTTATGCTTTAGCTTTCGCCGCCGGAGCAATGATTTTTGTGGTTGTAGAAGAAGTAATCCCAGAGACTCAACAAGATAGGAATACAGATATTGCCA
Source organism: Flavobacterium sp. (assembly GCA_043755965.1). Classification (GTDB taxonomy): domain Bacteria; phylum Bacteroidota; class Bacteroidia; order Flavobacteriales; family Flavobacteriaceae; genus Flavobacterium. Next base: position 6,043 of record JAYURX010000359.1, read on the forward strand.
CATTAGGATTCATAGCTGGATTTATTGTTATGATGACTTTAGATGTTGCCTTAGGCTAATGACAGCCACAATCATCATCACCACAGTTTTTCTTTGATTTTCTTTTCCAAAAAAACTTACGGATCAGAAAAACTAAAGCTATAGCTACAGCAAGATAAACTAATAATTGTTGGGCTTCCATCTATTTTAAGATTTGGTAAGCAATCAGCGCAGTTATATAGGCAAATCCACTCATAAAAATCAACTGAACCATTGGCCATTTCCAGGAATTTGTTTCCTTCTTTGTTATTGCCAGCGTGCTGGCACATTGCATCGCAAAAGCGTAAAATAGCAGCAGGGAAACTCCGGTAGCAAAGTTGAATACTTTTCTGCCGTCATCATGGATTTCCGATTCCATTCGCCTCTTGATGGTTGAGTCATCATCACTTTTACTTCCAACGCTGTAAATGGTAGCCAGTGTTCCGACAAAAACTTCACGGGCAGCAAAGGATGTAACTACAGCAATGCCAATTTTCCAATCGTAGCCCAAAGGTCTTATTGCGGGTTCAATAGATTTTCCAATTATTCCAATAAAAGAATGTTCTAATTTATATTCGGAAACCCTGTCCGGAATCACCGAGGGACTTATCGGAATTGGAGAAGAATAAACTTCTTTTTCAACTATTTGTTGCGCATTTTTAAAATCCTTTCCTGGACCATGCGAACCTAAAAACCATAAGATTATCGATATTGCCAAAATGATTTTTCCTGCTCCAAAAACAAAGGATTTTGTTTTTTCAATTACGTTAATCGCAACATTTTTTAAAAGTGGCAATTTGTAATTAGGCATTTCGACTACGAAGTAGGATTTGGTTTTAACCTTTAAAATTTTATTTAAAAGATAGGCCGAAAAAATCGCCATTCCAAAACCTAAAAGATACAAAATCATCAGCGTTGCGCCTTGCAAACTGAAAACACCAAATAATCGTTTGTTTGGAATTATCAAAGCGATTAAGATGGCATAAACCGGTAAACGCGCAGAACAGGTTATAAAAGGCGTAACCAAAATTGTAATCAATCGTTCTTTCCAGTTTTCAATATTTCGGGCACTCATAATTGCCGGAATAGCACAAGCGGTTCCCGAAATTAGCGGCACCACACTTTTGCCCGAAAGCCCATAACGGCGCATTATTTTATCCATTAAAAATACAACACGGCTCATATAACCGCTTTCTTCGAGCACAGAAATGAAGAGAAAAAGAAACGCAATTTGTGGAATAAAAATCACAATGCCGCCAATACCGGGAATAATTCCTTCGCTAATTAAATTGGTTAATTCTCCGGCAGGAAGATGGGTTTTTGCATAATTCGCCAAATCGGCAAAAGCAGCATCAATAAAATCCATGGGAATACTTGACCAATCAAAAATAGACTGAAAAATCAGCAGTAAAATTCCAAAGAAAATAGCATAACCAAAAATTTTATGCGTTAGTACTTTGTCTAATTTGGAACGTAAATCGGTGGCGTTAGTTGTGTCAATGGTTTGTCCAACTTTCAGCGTGTCATTGATAAATTGGTATCGTTTTATAGTTTCTTTTTGCTGCAAGCGTTTTAAATCAGAGTGTGATTTTGTAAAAGAATTTCGAATTTCATTTCGTTCCAAATTCAAAAAATTCACATCTTGGGTAATCACCAGCCAAAGTTTGTACAACAACTGGTTTGGGAATGCATGACGAAGTTTGTTAAAATATTCAACATCAATGCTTGATGCATTCATACAAGGTTCCGTTGATAATGATTTATAGGCGACGATTTGATTTTT
>JAYURX010000360.1:0-3306 GCA_043755965.1 Flavobacterium sp.
TTAAATTCAATTGAATTATTACTGTTCTTCAAGGCGTAATAATGTAGAATATTTCTTTTATGGTCCACAATCCTACCCAATAATTCATCTTTGTTATTGTAACAGTAGAATACATAATCCTGATTGGAAGAATTCAGTATGAAAATATCATTAGCGCCTTGTGATTTTTTGTATTCAAGAAAAGTATCAAAATAATACTCCTGACAAAAAACATTTTGGCAAAAAAGAAAAAGAACTATTGCGATGAATTTATTCATTCAGATTAATAGTCAAGTTCGCCTCCAGTATTATAGTTCTGTGCCAATCCGATAGCTAATTGCTCATCGTTTGGTGCTTTTCCATGCCATGCATGAGTATGCATCATAAAGTCGACTCCGTTCCCCATAATTGTATGCAACAATACACAAACCGGTTTTCCTTTTCCTGTTCTGCTTTTTGCCTCTTCCATGCCTTTAATAATCGCATCAATATCGTTTCCTTCCTTGATTTCCAAAACATCCCAGTCAAAAGCTTCAAACTTCGCTTTGATGCTTCCCATTGGTAACACATCATCAGTAGCGCCATCAATTTGTTGGCCGTTTAAATCTACTGTAGCAATCAAATTGTCTATTTTTTTGGCAGAAGCATACATAATGGCTTCCCAGTTTTGACCTTCCTGTAATTCTCCATCACCATGAAGTGAATAAATTAGATGGTTGTCATTATTTAGTTTTTTGGCTTGTGCTGCACCAATCGCCACCGACATTCCCTGGCCCAAAGAACCTGAAGCGACGCGCACGCCAGGCAACCCCTCATGTGTCGTCGGGTGACCTTGCAAACGTGTATTAAGTTTTCTAAAAGTTGCTAATTCAGCCACCGGGAAATAACCGCTACGTGCCAAAACGCTATAGAATACCGGCGAAATATGGCCGTTGGATAAGAAGAATAAATCCTCGCCAAAACCGTTCATATCAAACCCTGGCTTTCTATCCATTAGCTGTTGATAGAGTACGGTAAAAAATTCTGTACAACCCAGCGAACCTCCGGGATGACCTGAGTTTACAGCGTGAACCATCCTGAGAATGTCTCTTCGTACCTGTGTTGAAAAATCTTGTAAATGTTGTGTGTTTGACATTTTTTGTAGTTATAAATTAAATGTGGTCAAAAGTAATTCTAATTTTTACGAAAGGCAAAAGTTTTATAAATTAGTTATGGTATTAATGCAAATAATGAGAATTTAATAGGCTGTCTTTTATTTAAACATCGTAGCTTTGAAAAAGATATTCCAAATTGAAATTATATAATAATCAGATAATATGTTGTAATTTATCTTTAGAGTAAACTTAATAACTTGTTATCTCAAAATCTACCATATGAAAAAGATAAAAACCATATTTTATTTAGACGATGATTTCGACGATTTAGGCTTCTTTAAAGAGATCGTAGAAGAATTGGGTCATAATGTAAAAGGGTTTTCAAGTGGTAAAAAAATGCTGTTAACTCTGGAGATTCAAGCTAATAAGCCTGACTTTATTTTCTTGGATATTCATATGCCTGTCCTTAACGGAGAGGAAATATTGGAAATAATAAAAAAATCGGATGATTTGAAAGACATACCGGTTGTGATGGTATCTGGAGCCTATCCTAAAAAATTACTGCAACATTGTGCCGCGTTAGGAGTTAAATGCCTGGTAAAACGGCACAATTTTCAAGAATTCAAACAGAATATCGCTGACGTGTTAAAAGAATTAGCAGCTACTGCTAAGGCATAATTCCATTACATAAAATGCTGAAACCCTTCAGCCAAATCTTTGTGTTAAATAAATTCATAACTCATAATTCGTAACTCATAATTCTTTTATCTTTGCCGTCCCGTCCGAAGTTTTGGAATTGGGAGAAAAAAGAACTGAATGAAATTCGATTTATTACTAAAAGACCCCAATTCAAAAGCTCGTGCCGGAAGTATCACTACTGATCATGGCGTAATTGAAACTCCAATATTCATGCCTGTCGGTACAGTTGCTTCTGTAAAAGGAGTGCATCAACGCGAACTAAAAGAAGACATTAATCCTGATATTATTCTTGGAAATACCTATCATTTATACCTGCGTCCGCAAACTGCTATTTTAGAACAAGCGGGAGGCTTACACAAATTTATGAATTGGGATAGAAATATCTTGACTGATTCTGGGGGTTATCAAGTGTATTCGCTTTCGGCCAACAGGAAAATTAAAGAAGAAGGCGTAAAGTTCAAATCGCATATTGATGGTTCTTATCATGTTTTTACTCCTGAAAATGTAATGGAAATTCAGCGCACCATCGGCGCCGATATCATTATGGCGTTTGACGAATGCACACCGTATCCGTGTGATTATCGTTATGCACAAAAATCAATGAAAATGACCCATCGTTGGCTGGACAGATGTATTAACCATTTGGATAAAGTACCAACAAAGTATGGATATTACCAAACTTTCTTTCCTATAGTGCAGGGCAGTACTTATAAAGATTTGCGCCAACAATCAGCAGAGTATATAGCCAATGCAGGACAACAGGGAAATGCCATTGGAGGTCTTTCGGTAGGCGAACCAGCCGAAGAAATGTATGCTATGACCGAAGTGGTTTGTGATATTCTTCCGGAGGACAAGCCACGTTATCTGATGGGCGTTGGAACTCCAATAAATATCCTGGAAAATATTGCCTTAGGAATTGATATGTTCGACTGTGTGATGCCAACACGGAATGCGCGTAACGGAATGTTATTCACCGCCAACGGCACCATCAACATCAAAAATAAGAAATGGGAAGCCGATTTTTCACCTCTTGATGAAATGGGTTATACGTTTGTGGATACTGAATATACGAAAGCGTATTTGCGCCATCTGTTTGCTGCGAATGAATACCTGGGTAAACAAATTGCCACAATTCACAACTTAGGTTTCTATATGTGGTTGGTTCGTGAAGCAAGAAAACATATCTTAGCAGGAGATTTCAGAACATGGAAAGACATGATGGTAAAAAATATGAGCCAAAGACTTTAATTGTTTTTAGTTTATAGTTAGTGGTTTGTAGTTAAACCATAAACCATAAACCATAAACCATAAACATGAATAATGCTAAAAATAATTGACAAATACATTCTCAAACGCTATCTAGGGACATTCATCGTGATGTTGTTAATGTTTGTTCCCATCGGGATAGTGATTGATGTTTCGGAAAAGGTCAATAAAATGATTGAGAATCATGTTGCTTTCTCGGCTATTGCTAAATATTATTTAGACTTTACCATCTATTTTGCCAATCTTTTATTTCCGATATTTTTATTTC